>JAAWLS010000066.1 GCA_022798035.1 Lachnospiraceae bacterium
GATATTTCCATTGACCAGGTAGTGATTGGCTCCTGTACCAATGGACGTCTGAACGACCTCAGAACAGCGGCAGAAGTATTGAAGGGACAGAAAGTGGCAAAGGGAGTCCGCTGTATTATCATTCCAGCCACCCAGAAAATCTATCTGGAGGCTATGGAAGAAGGACTTTTGAAAATATTTATCGAGGCAGGAGCTATCGTCAGCACACCTACCTGCGGTCCCTGTCTGGGAGGATATATGGGAATTTTGGCGGAGGGAGAACGCTGTGTCTCCACCACCAACCGTAATTTTGTGGGACGTATGGGCCATGTGGAGTCAGAAATCTATCTTGCAAGTCCGGCGGTGGCTGCGGCAAGTGCTGTCACCGGCAAAATAGCAATGCCAGAGAAATAGGAGGAGAAGAGATGAAAGCCAGCGGAACAGTATTTAAATATGGAGACAACGTAGATACCGATGTAATTATTCCAGCAAGATATCTGAACTCATCAGACCCGAAGGAATTAGCAACCCACTGTATGGAGGATATTGACAAGGAATTTGTAAAAAAAGTGAATGAGGGAGACTTGATTGTGGCAGACAAAAATTTTGGATGCGGCTCTTCCAGAGAACATGCGCCCATTGCCATCAAGGCTTCCGGGGTCAGCTGCGTGATTGCAGAAACATTTGCACGGATTTTTTACCGAAATGCCATCAACATCGGACTTCCGATTATCGAATGTCCGGAGGCGGCAAAAGGTATCGAAGCAGGAGACGAGGTGGAAGTGGATTTTGACAGCGGCGTGATTACAAACAAGACAAAAGGAACCACGTTTCAAGGTCAGGCTTTTCCGGAATTTATGCAAAAGATTATCAAATCAGAAGGTTTGATTAATTATATCAATCAGAAATAAAATCACTACTTCCTCATGTGAGTGCGGGTCATTAAACCAAAACTTATATCCTGCAGGCAGGAATAAGTTTTAGCTTTTGAACCTGGTATCATGTAAATGTTTCATGTATTTTTCAGAAATTTTTATTTGGCTGTAGACTTCGGCATATTCTCGTGGAGAATAATTTTCCAGATAGTTTGTCTGAAAATTTTTCATAATTCCGTGTTTTTTTGCCAGGTCTACAGCTTTATTGTAGGCGATTGCAGCTTTTTCTTCTTCCTGGTAGGTTCCTACCAGATAATTTCCATTAATATGAATCTGAACTCTGTAAGTCTCTCCGTTAGAAGAGATTGTTTTTGTCACGCCGTAGTATTTATTGACTACTATAATATTGGAATATCGAAAATCTGTGGAATCCTCATTTGCAAAGTAGTAATCGCGTCCGGCCACAGCGTAATTTTTAATACCATAACGGGAAAGAATATTAATCTGCATTCCATAATCGCTGACAAAAAGATGGCCCTTTCGACGCATGATTTTGTGGCTGGAATAGTAGAATAAATCGTCGATATCGAATTTTAATTCGTCTGATTTAGAAATATAGTAAACGAAATAATTATTCCTCAAATAGATAGGATTTTTAAAATAAATGAGATTATCCCGAAAATTCAACAAAGAAATCACTTTATCAAAACTTAAAATAGTGGATAGCGAAAAGGCATCCTCGAAAGAAATGGAAGTGTCCCGCAGCAGACGGGAAGCATCCAGATAGGCGAGATTTGCTTTTTCCTCGGTATCATAGCTGCCGAGAGATATATGCTTACTTTGATAAGTGATACTGGCACGATAATAGATATCTCTGTTCTTTTTGTAAGCAATGTAGACACCTGGCAGCATAATACCCTCCATAGATTCATATTTCCATGTATTTTTTCGTTAAAAAAAATACAAAATAAGTATATCACAAAAATGTAGAAACGCAAGTTTCTGAAGTAGTGGAAATGGAATGGTAAATCGTGGAAAAGTCGAATGGAAAAGAGGAACGATTATGTTGACAATTCAAAACTTACTAAAGAATGTATATTGTTGTATTAAAAATATATCGAAGAAGTCATATCGGAATTGTGCAGTTCTTGTTTCTGGGTTTTCAGTATTTGCGATGGTTTCCCTGAATGCACATGGATTTGGCGGTGCAGGAAAAAACAGGAGTGTAGTGGAATGCAGCAGCATGAAGGAAGCGGCAGAGGATGGAGCTCAGGCAGAGAACACGGAAGATTCTGAGCTGCTGACTGGAGGAAAATTTGCCACCCTGTGCAGACAGGCAGTGGATGTGGAACAGAGTAAGATAGAAGAACTCGAAAAAGCCGAGATACAGAAACGGGAAGTAGTTGCCGTATGTGCCAGTGTCGAACCGGTTTTTAACGAGGTACAGCAGGTGCCGGTAAATCCTTATGGAGATATTTTTATCTCAGAAGAAGACTATGAGGCGCTTCTTCGAATTGTACAGGCAGAGGCCGGAGGAGAAGACGAACAGGGAAGAATATTAGTGGCAGAGGTTATTTTAAACCGGGTACTTGCGGAAGAATTTGCCTCAACTGTTTCGGAAGTGATTTTCGAGAGAAGCGGCGGCAGCCCTCAGTTTGCCCCCACTGCAGATGGCAGATATTACTCGGTGGAAGTGACTCAGAGTACGATAGACGCTGTGGAAAAGGCCATACACGAGGAAGATTTGTCTCAAGGAGCGTTGTTCTTTTCAGCACGCAGAAAGGCAAATCCCTATGATATGGCGTGGTTTGACCGGAATCTGACCTGGCTGTTTCAATATGGCGGTCATGAGTTCTATACCCTTCCAAAATAGATTGACAGAAATTCGGAAAACTTTTATAATGTAGAGTGTCCCGGAAAGAACCGGGACACTTTTTAAGAAAAAATTTCAGAAAGAAATCACAAAGGATGGAATAGAATATGTTGTATGTGAGCACAAGAAATGCAGAGGAAAAGGTCTCTGCGTCTCAGGCAATTTTAAAAGGTCTGGCAGGTCAGGGTGGATTATTTGTGCCGGAGCAGATACCGAAGCTGGACTGTTCGGCGGAACAGCTGATGAATTTGACTTATCAGGAGACAGCTTATGAGGTGATGAAATTATTTCTCACAGATTTTACGGAAGAAGAGCTGAAGAAATGTATTCAAAGCGCCTATGATGAGAAATTTGACACAGAAGAGATTGCACCTCTGGTAAAGTCAGAAGATGTCCATTTTCTGGAGCTGTTTCATGGTGCAACGATTGCGTTTAAGGATATGGCTCTTTCCATTCTCCCTCATCTTTTGATTACGTCCGCCAGAAAGAACCATGTAAAAAATGATATTGTAATTCTGACGGCAACCTCAGGTGATACCGGAAAGGCTGCTCTGGCAGGTTTTGCAGATGTGGAAGGAACCAAGATTATTGTGTTTTATCCGAAAGACGGCGTGAGCCCCATTCAGGAGAAACAGATGGTAACTCAAAAAGGGGACAACACATTTGTTGTGGGAATCAACGGCAATTTTGACCAGGCCCAGACAGGAGTGAAACAGATGTTTTCGGATGAACGGCTGGCCCAGGAAATGGAAGCGGCTGGTTATCAGTTTTCTTCTGCCAATTCCATTAACATCGGCAGACTGGTTCCTCAGATTGTGTACTATGTCTATGCTTACGGCAGGATGCTCAAATCTGGCGAGATTGCCAAAGGAGAGAAAATTAATGTGGTGGTTCCCACCGGAAATTTCGGAAATATTCTGGCGGCCTTTTATGCCAAAAATATGGGGCTGCCCATTGGAAAATTAATTTGTGCTTCCAATGAGAATAAGGTGCTTTATGACTTTTTTGCCACTGGTACATATGACAGGAACCGAGAATTTATCTTGACCTCCTCCCCCTCTATGGACATTTTGATTTCCAGCAATTTAGAGCGGCTGATTTACCGCATCGCAGGAGATGATGCCAAGAAAAATCAATCATTGATGAAGGCGCTGCAGGAGGAAGGAAAGTATGAAATCACCCCAGAGATGCGAGAAGAACTTGCTGAATTTTATGGAAATTATGCCAGTGAGGCAGAGACAGCCGAGGTTATCAAAGAAATTTATGGGCAGGACGGATATGTTATAGATACCCACACAGCGGTTGCAGCGGCAGTTTACCGGAAATACAGGAAAGAGACTGGCGATACGGCCAAAACGGTGATAGCTTCCACGGCAAGTCCCTTTAAATTTACCAGAAGCGTTATGACAGCCATAGATGAAAAATACGACAGTCAGCCAGATTTCCAATTGGTGGATGAGCTCTCAGCGTTGTCCGGAGTGAAAGTGCCTCGCGCCATTGAGGAGATTCGAACGGCTCCGGTGCGTCACGAGACAGTCTGTGAAGTGGAAGAGATGCAGTCTGTGGTAAAGAAATTTTTGAAAATGTAATCTGAAAAGTTGATTTGAAATGTAATTACAGGTTCACAATGATAGAATGGTGTTGTGCACAGCAAAACGTTCCGTTTTCTTCTCATGAGGAAACGGAACGTTTTTGTTTGTATTTATAAAATGTTATTATAAATTTATGCGCAATACTATAAGTCTGATATTTCACCGTCATCTTGCTGCGGGGGCTCTGACCTTGTCACGGAGAACACGAAATTAATCGTTCCGAAAGAGTAAATAACAGGCAGAAGATAACAGGGGGAATCTGTTGCCAAAATCGTATTTTCATGAACAGCAGGAGGCTGCAGGTGCAGTTCCATGGTATAATCATTGGACATATTTACAGAAAAAAGACCATTATGTAAATTCAGAAAATCTTCCATGGAAGCGCTGACGTATTCATCGAATTTTTCAAATTCTTCGTCCACATATCTGCTTGCAAAAGAAATGGCAATTTCAGGCTCCATATCCAATGCGGACATAAAAGAGAAAGAACCGTCAACAACTTGTGATACACAGAAATTTGTGGGAACCTCTGGAAGCGTCATGACATTTAGAGGAGTGAAATCTTCTCCGATAAAACGTACCAGATTGTTGAAAAGGAGCGTAAGATACGAAATAATGTTCTGTGTATCAGGAAGCTCTTCTGGAAGATATAAGCTGGAAAGAAGCTTATCTACCATATTTTTCTGTTCTTCCATCATATTTAATTCATAAATCTCATATTCAGATTTATACTCGGTAATCAGATTCTCTAATTCAATGTGTGTCAGTATCTTTTTGTCCACCAAAATCTGTCCAAGCAGCATATAATTCGGGAGTTGGATGGTTAAAAGTTTGTCCACCTGGTCCGGAGTGAGGTAACCCAGTTCTGTGGCAAGTTCTCCGAAACGTTTATCATAATGAGTTTGTGTGATATAAACGTCTGCAACCTCGCTGGCTGACATATATCCGGAATGGATTGCCAGCGTGCCGAATTTTTTGTGGGTGGTAGATTGTATTTTCAGAGCCTCAATGAGCTGTTCTGGGGTAATGACCCCTTTGTTGAGCAAAAAATTACCAAAAAACTGCGTATGCATAACTTTTATCTCCCTTCAAAACGACCTTTTAGAATCTCTGCAATAGCAGAAGAAGAGAAAGGCTTTTGTACAAAGTCACGTGCTCCTTCCAAAATAGCATTTTTTAACTGAGTCTGAGTGCCTACAGAAGAGACAACAACGATATAAGCCTTGGGGTCAAAGCCGCGGATATCCCGAATTGCCTCTACACCATCTTTTACAGGCATAACAATGTCAAGAAATGAAAGGTCAGGTTTCTCTTCTTTATACAAGTCAAATGCTTCCTGGCCATTGGAAGCTTCTATAAAATTGTCATAGCCGCATTTTTTGATGATATCTTTTAATTGTTTTCGTGCCAGAACAGAATCATCACAGATTAATATTTTTATGTTTTCCATTCGAATCGCTCCTTGTTGTTGATTTATATAGTATAATTCTACACTAAGTGGTTGGAAGTTTCAATATTTTCTTTCATATTATACATAAAAAAACAGGAATAAAGAAAGAATTTTTGTGCCGCAGACAGTTTAACGATGATTCATAGGGATATAATCTCTGTGTTTCTGTACATTTTTGTAGGCAGGTCTCATGATTTTTCCGTTGTAGTTCAGCTCTTCTAAACGGTGGGCGCTCCAGCCGGAAATTCTTGCAATAGCGAAAATGGGTGTGTAAAGTTCCAGAGGCAGATTCAGCATACTATAAGCAAATCCAGAGAAAAAGTCTACGTTAGGGCTTACCCCTTTGTAAATTTTACGTTCTTTTGCAATAATCTGCGGCGCTAACCGCTCCACTGTGGAATAAAGTGCAAATTCTTTCTCCCGGCCTTTTTCTTTGGAAAGACGTTCCACAAAAGTGCGGAACAGCTCTGCACGGGGGTCAGACAAGGAGTATACAGCGTGGCCCATGCCGTAGATAAGGCCTGCCCGGTCAAATGCTTCTTTGTGGAGCAGCGCTGTGAGATAAGCGGCGATGGCCTCCTCATCCTCCCAGTCCTGGATATGGGCTTTCATATCCTCAAACATTTTGACTACTTTGATGTTGGCACCGCCGTGTTTCGGGCCTTTCAATGAGCCAAGAGATGCCGCGATGGCGGAATAAGTGTCTGTGCCGGAGGAAGATACCAGATGCGTGGTAAATGTGGAATTGTTTCCTCCGCCGTGCTCCATATGCAGAATCAAAGCGATATCCAGCAGTTTTGCTTCCAAAGGCGTGTATTTACTGTCAGGACGCAGAATATGCAGGATTGTTTCTGCTGTGGAAAGGTTTGATTCCGGTGTATGTATAAAGAGACTGGCGCCATCGTGATAATGGCGGTATGCTTGATAACCGTACACAGAGAGAAGGGGGAACAGGCTGATTAATTCCAGACATTGACGCAGCACATTTGGGATGGAAATGTCATCTGCGTGGCTGTCATATGAGTAGAGAGTGAGAACACTGCGGGCTAAGGTATTCATCATATCCTGACTGGGCGCCTTCATAATAATGTCCCGGACGAAACTGGTGGGGAGAGAACGGTATTGAGCCAGCTGTCCGCAGAAGGAAGATAATTCTTCCTGATTGGGGAGTTTTCCGAATAAAAGAAGGTAAGTGCTTTCTTCAAAACCGAAGTGGGCGTTGTCGGAGAGACCACTGATAATGTCTTTCACGTTGTAGCCCCGGTAGTACAATTCTCCAGGCGCCGGAACGGGCTGACCGTCCACTAATTTGGTAGAACAGACGTCAGAGATTTCAGTGAGTCCCACCAAAACACCTTTTCCGTTTACATCACGCAGACCTCTTTTTACGTCATATTCAGCAAAAAGGTCTGGATTTATAGTGGCAGCCATTTGGCTTAATTCTGCCAAATGGGTGATTTCAGGTGTAATTTCATAAAAATAGTTTGGATTCATGTTTGTGTTCATAAAAGCCCCCTTTTAGTTGATTTATATTACAAAGTTTCATTTTCTGCTTCAGATTCAACGTCACATATTGAAACATCATACCATATATTTTAATTTCTGCACAAGAGAAACAATATGAATTTACGAAAAATTCATAGTTTTTTCAAAAATTTATTTGTTTTTACGGATAATTTCATAGATTTTTTGGAGAAAGTAGTATAGAATAAAAAGGTCTGCGAAAAGACAGAAAGGAGCGGAAATGGAATATCGAAAATTGATTGCCGAGGCAGTTGCGGCGAAAGAATCTGCTTATGTACCTTATTCCCATTTTCGTGTGGGTGCTGCGATTTTGACCAGGAGCGGTGAGATTTACAGCGGATGTAATATTGAAAATGCCAGTTTTTCCGCTACAAATTGTGCAGAGCGTACAGCAGTGTTTAAAGCGGTATCGGAAGGCCGGCGTGAATTTGAAGCGCTTGCAGTAAATGGAGACAACGGCGATTATCTGCCGCCCTGCGGCGTGTGCAGACAGGTGCTGGCAGAATTTTGCGACCTTGACACCTTTTTGGTGATTCTTGCCAACAGTGAAGAGGATTACCGAGTAATGACTCTGGGTGAACTGCTGCCGGGAGCATTCAGCAGGGAATCTCTGAGAGCTGGAGGAACGAGCGGCGATGAGAAATGATGTAACAATTAATTTTTTACATGGAATGACAAAAAAGGATTGACAACAAAATAGCAAAAGGATATGCTATATCCTAGAGGACTTTAAAATTTAAGGAGGAAAGTAAACAATGGCAACAAAGGCATATTATCCAAGAACAGAAATCGGACCAAATAAAGTAGGTTTTTCCAAAACAAGGTCTATTATTGAAGCCGCTTTCTATGGAAACAATGTAGTCAAAGTAAACACATTAAAAGAAGCATATGAGCTTGCAAAAAATTCTCCGGGAACTGTTGTAACAGATATGCCCGTATACAGGGGTGAAGAGTTCGGTTTAGAGCCCGACGCAAAAGTACTGCTGTTCAATGACGGTTCTATCACAGGCCGTTATGCACCGGCAAGAAGAATTACCGGTAAACCTGGAGTAAACACTACAGAGCTGGATAAGATTTTGATGGATGCAGTTTATGACTCCAGATGGAAGACTATGTATCATGCAGAAGTATACATTGGACTTGACCCAGAATTTATGGTAAAAGCACATCTGCTGATTCCGGAAGGCGAAGAGAACATTATGTACTCCTGGATGCTGAATTTCCAGTACATGTCTGACAATTATGTTAAAATGTACAAATCATCCAAACTGTATGACAATGAACCGGATATTTACATTTTCTCTGACCCTCAGTGGACCGGAACAGATAAGACAGATATTTCTGACCCTAACTGCCTGTGCTATTTTAATACAGATACGAACTGCGCAGGAATTTTAGGTATGAGATATTTCGGAGAGCACAAGAAAGGCACTTTGACACTGGCATGGGCTTTGGCAAACAGAAACGGCTATGCATCCTGCCACGGCGGACAGAAAGAGTATACATTAGAGGATGGCTCTAAATATGTTGCAGCTGTATTTGGATTATCAGGCTCAGGTAAATCCACTCTTACACATGCAAAACACAACAACAAATATCCGTCTATCAAAGTACTTCACGACGATGCGTTCATTATCAATGCAGAGACATGTTCTTCCGTAGCGTTAGAGCCCACATATTTTGATAAGACAGCAGATTATCCGACTGCATGTGAAGACAATAAATATCTGTTGACAGCTCAGAACTGTTCTGCAACTTTAGATGAAGATGGAAAAGTTGTTCTGGTAACAGAAGACGTGCGTAATGGTAACGGACGTGCTATCAAATCCAAACTCTGGTCTCCAAACCGTGTGGATAAGATTGATGCTCCGGTAAATGCAATCTTCTGGATTATGAAAGACCCGACCATTCCTCCAGTAGTAAAATTAAAAGGAGCTTCTTTGGCTTCCGTTATGGGTGCAACTCTTGCAACAAAACGTTCTACTGCTGAGAGACTTGCAGCAGGCGTAGACCCCAATGCATTGGTGGTAGAGCCTTATGCAAACCCATTCAGAACTTATCCACTGGTAAATG
>JAAWLS010000067.1 GCA_022798035.1 Lachnospiraceae bacterium
ATTCTTCAAATCATAAATCAGCTGCTCCAAATCTTCGATAGAATAAATATCATGGTGAGGCGGCGGAGAAATCAGAGAAACACCCGGCGTGGAAAGCCTTGTTCTGGCAATCCAGGGATAAACTTTCTGTCCTGGCAGATGTCCTCCCTCTCCCGGCTTCGCTCCCTGAGCCATTTTAATCTGAATCTCCTTGGCGCTGACCAGATAACGGCTGGTGACGCCGAATCGGCCGGATGCCACCTGTTTAATGGCAGAACAACGGTTATTTCCATCCTGTCCCACCGTCAAGCGTTCCGAACTCTCACCGCCCTCTCCGCTGTTGGATTTCCCATGAAGGCGGTTCATGGCTATAGCCAGAGTTTCATGAGCCTCCTGGGAAATGGAACCATAAGACATTGCTCCTGTTTTAAACCGAGTCACAATAGATTCCACAGATTCCACTTCTTCCAGAGGAATCTCTTTTTTGGGATAATCAAAGTCCATCATACCCCGCAGGTTTGCTTTCTTTTCCTCTGCATCCGCAGCGGCTGTATACTGTTTAAACAGCTGATAATCTCCCCGTTTGGTGGATTCCTGAAGCAGATGAATCGTCAGCGGATTGTACAGATGGCTGTCGGCGCCGCTGCGCATCTTGTGGCGGCCCCGGCTCTCCAGCGTCAAATCTGTCTCAAGCCCTAATGGGTCATAGGCGCTGGAATGAAGAGCGTTCACATCCTCCTCAATATCTTTTATGGTGATTCCTCCAATACGGCTTACCGTATTGGTAAAATATTTCTGAATCACCTCAGAACTGATTCCAATTGCCTCAAAAATTTTGGCTCCCTGATATGACTGAATGGTAGAAATTCCCATTTTCGCCGCAATCTTCACGATTCCGTGGAGAATGGCATGATTGTAATCCGCAACGGCCGCATAGTAGTCTTTGTCCAGCATATGTTCATCAATCAGCTGTTTGACTGTGTCCTGAGCCAGATAAGGATTGATAGCGCAGGCGCCGTAGCCTAACAGCGTGGCAAAATGATGTACTTCCCTGGGTTCTCCGGACTCCAAAATCACCGCCAGCGCCGTTCTCTTTTTCGTCTTAATCAAATGCTGCTGCAGGGCAGACACCGCCAGCAGAGAGGGAATGGGCACATGGTTTTCATCCACACCCCGGTCAGACAAAATCAAAATATTGGCTCCATCCCGGTAAGCCCGGTCTGCCTCCACAAACAACCGGTCAATGGCTTTTTCCAGGCTTGTATTTTTGTAGTAAGTAATAGGAATCTCCACCACCTTAAATCCTTCCACTTTCATGGATTTAATCTTCATAATGTCTGTGTTGGTGAGAATTGGATTGTTTACTTTCAGCACCTGACAGTTGATAGGTTTTTCTTCCAGCAGGTTGCCGTCTTCCCCGATATAAACCGTAGTACTTGTTACTACTTCCTCCCGAATAGAGTCAATGGGCGGATTCGTCACCTGGGCAAATTTCTGTTTGAAATAGTTAAACAAGGGTTGATGGTCTCCCGCCAGAGCCGCCAGAGGCGTGTCAATTCCCATAGCCGCCGTACCCTCTCCGCCATTTTTCGCCATAGGCAAAATGGCCTCTTTCAGAGATTCGTATGTATATCCGAATGTCTTCTGCATTCTTTGGCGTTCTTCTTTCTCATACTCTGGCACCCTCTGATTTGGAATTTTCAAATCTTCCAGGTTAATCAGATTCCTGTCCAGCCACTCTCCGTAGGGCTGCCTGCCTGCATATTTTTCTTTCAGCTCATCATCGTCAATCACTCTGCCCTGAACTGTGTCCACCAGAAGCATTTTTCCTGGGCGGAGCCGTTCTTTGGCCGCAATTTTCGTGGGTTCAATATCCAAAACACCCACCTCAGAAGATAAAATCAGATTGTCATCCTCTGTGATATAGTAACGGGAGGGCCGAAGGCCGTTCCGGTCCAAGACAGCTCCCAGAATATCTCCGTCGCTGAACACAATGGAGGCCGGGCCGTCCCATGGTTCCATCATGGTTGCGTAATACTGGTAAAAATCTTTTTTCTTCTGGCTCATCAGCGCATTGTTTGCCCAGGGTTCCGGAATGGTAATCATCACCGCAAGCGGCAGCTCCATACCGCTCATCACCAGAAATTCCAGCGTGTTGTCCAGCATGGCAGAATCGGAACCCTCCGCATTGACCACCGGAAGCACTTTCTGAAGCTCCCCCTTCAGGTATTCAGATTCCATGGTTTCTTCTCTGGCCAGCATCTTATCGGCGTTTCCGCGAATGGTATTGATTTCCCCGTTATGTACAATAATACGGTTGGGATGCGCCCGCTCCCAGCTGGGATTGGTGTTGGTGGAAAACCTGGAATGCACAGTTGCAATGGCAGATTCATAATCCTTGTCCTGCAAATCTCCAAAGAAAAGCCGCAGCTGTTCCACCAGAAACATGCCTTTATACACAATCGTCCGGCTGGAGAGGGACACCACATAAGTGTCGTCGCTGGACTGCTCAAAGACACGTCTCGCCACATAGAGCCTCCGGTCAAAATCCAGCCCTTTTTCCACATTTCCCGGCCGTTTTACAAATCCCTGCAGAATACAGGGCATACAGTCAACCGCTTTCTGTCCCAGTTTATCCGCATCAATAGGCACCTCTCTCCATCCCAGAAATTCCATGCCTTCTTTCTGCACAATCACCTCAAACATTTTCTTCGCCCGGTTGCGCTTCAGCTCATCCTGGGAAAAGAAAAACATGCCGACGCCGTAATCTCTCTCCTCTCCCACATCAATACCGGCCTCTTTCGCCGCTTTTTTAAAAAATTTGTGAGAAATCTGCAGCAGAATCCCTACGCCGTCTCCTGTCTTGCCTTCTGCATCTTTTCCAGCTCTATGTTTTAAATTCTCTACAATTTTCAACGCATTCTCTACCGTCTTATGGCTCTTGATTCCCTTGATATTCACCACCGCTCCGATTCCGCAGTTGTCATGTTCAAAACTGGGGTCATACATTCCCATCGCTGTTCTTTTCGTCTCCTGCATTCTTTCATCCTCCCTGCTCTGCTGTTATGGATATGGCTTCATCGCAGTAAAGTACTGCGTTAAAATTAATATACACCTTTTTTCTCATTCTGTAAACAACTTTTTTCTATATATTTTCTGATAATATAATTATTTGTTTGTATATCAAATTATTTTCTGATAATTAAGTTGTATTTTTTTATCAAATCTATATTTTTTATACAATTATAGCGAAATAACGGGAAATATTTCTGTTTCTTTCCAAAGAAAAAATCTAGTTTTTAGCGGTATAACCTTGAATTGTGTCTAAATTGTGTGTCATTATTTTCCGCTTGCGCGAGTGCACATATTATTTTTATCTTATAGAAAATCCGGAGGAATTTCCTATAAGATAAAAAACAAGGGAGTATGGCTTTTCATCTGCCATGCTCCCTTGCTTACTCTATCTAGTTCTCTCTGATTTTTTATTGATTGACAACCGCAATTTTAAATCCATCCATGCGGATATTTGTTTCCATTGCTTCATTGATTTCATCTAGTGGGAATTTGTGAGAAACAAGCTCTCCTACCGGCCATCCTTGTTTTACAGCCTCTTTCAGCATTTCCATTGCCTGCATCCAGTCTTTCGCCTGATAGGTCCAGGAACCAACTACTTTGATTTCCTTATTGCAGATATCCAAATGAGGATTGTACGTTGTGTCTCCGTTATTCACAAAGAATCCCAGTTCGCACATGCAGCCTCCCCGACGAACATAATGCCAAATGGTGGAAGCCGCTTTTGGGGAACCGGTACACTGAAATGCCATTTCAGCTCCCTTTCCTTCTGTGAGCTCTTTTACTGCACTTTCCGCCTCTTCCTTCAGGAAATTAACGGTTCGGCTTGCACCTAGTTTCTGAGCCATTGCAAGACGATTTTCGTCCCCGTCTACTGCAATAATATTTCTACAACCCATGGTACGCAGAGTCGTCAGAAGAAGCAGACCAATCGGACCGCAGCCCTGTACTAAAACATAAGAATTGTGTTTAAAATTAAAAATTTCTTTTGCCTTTTCCACTGCATGAACCACAACGGCAGCAGGTTCTATCAAAAGACGGCTGTCCAAATCCTCCATGTCAGATACGTTGAAAATGACTCCTCCGGCATTGATTTTTATGTATTCGCCAAACCAGCCATTAAAGAAATGTTCTTCCCCAGCTAACAGACCGAAAATCTCCCCGCCGTCACACAGATGAATTTGTTCGGGATGTTTCCTACAGGTATCGCAAGTTCCGCAGGGTTTCAAACCTGTCACAATTTTATCCCCAACTGCCAATGGCTTTCCAGAATAATCCTCTGTCACATTCTTTCCAATCTTGACGATTGCGCCGGTTCCTTCATGTCCAAGCTGAATTGGGATATATCCAAAGGGGTCTCCCTTATATTCATGAACATCCGTTCCGCAGATACCGCATCCCTCCACTTTTACAAGCACTTCATCATCGTTAATCTCTGGAACCGGAAGCTCTCTGACCTCAATTTTCTTTTCCCCTGTCAGCACTGCCACTTTTGCTGTTTCTGGAATCTTACTCATAAAAATACCATCCTTTCTTCATTCATGTTATTTTGTATTTTCATTGTAAGATTCCCCTGTTTTCAATACAAGTTACATATTCTTTTGACTGTAAGAAACATTACACATAAACAAATGTGTAATGTTTTCAAATCTCACAAATCCTTTAACAGCTCACATAATTTCGGCGGCAGTGCATCAATCAAACGGTCTGTCATTTCCTCCGGTGTCAGAATCATTTTGTTTTTAGTCCATTCTGCAGTCATATGAATGGAGCCGTGGCAATACATGCGCAGAAGAAAATCTATCTCCGGCGTCAAACATGCATCTCCCTTTTTATGAATGACATCCTTATAAAACTGATAGATGCACTCGTAGTCATAATCAATCAGACAGTTCTGTGCAGAAGAAGAAAATGCAGAAGAAAAAAATACTTTTTCTTCCATCATCAACTGAAACTTTGTAATCAAACCTTCCCGCAGCGAGAGGCTGATTCCCATTTGTCGAAATGATTTCTGGGCTAAAATATCAAAATACCAGTTTACCAAATCGTACTTATCTTTAAAATAACGATAAAAAGTAGGCCTGGTTACTTCACAGGCCTCTACAATTTCCGTCACAGTAATCCTGTCAAGAGGTTCACATTCCATCAAAGATACCAGCGCTTTTACAAATTTTCTTTTTATTTTTTCTGATGAACTCATGAATCTGACTTTCTCTTTTGCCTGAAGCGTCGTCGCAAAACCTCAATATCCTTATTCCACTCCCAGGCTTTTCAACTCCTCTTCGGCCTGAGATTTTGTATGAAAATGAATGGTTGCCATACCCAGCTGATTTGCTGCAATGATATTGCTGCGATTGTCATCCAAAAAGACGCATTCTGTAGGCTCCAGCTGATATTTTTTCAGCAGCGCTTCGTAAATTTCAATCTCCGGCTTTGTGGCATGTACCTCATAGGAAAAAATAGCGCCGTCCACTTTCTCCACAAAAGACAGCTCTTCTATACTCTGAGAATACAGCCTTCTGGGATAATTTGAGAGCAGATATACGCCGTACCCTTTTTCCTGCAGGCTTTCCAGCCAGGAAACAGCATAATCATACCGCTTTATACTGTTTCCCAGATTATCCCAGAAGTTCATAATCTCCGCTCTGCACTCCGGAGCCTTTTCCAAAAATCCCTCTAAAATCTCTTCATCTGACATCCGGCTTCTGTCAAATTCATTCCACAAATCTGACAGAACCGTTGCATTTGCCACTTTTTCATAAGTTTCTTTTGAAAGATCAAGGCTGTTCAAAAATCCCTGCCAGTCAAAGTCCACCAACACTTTCCCCACGTCAAAAACCACATTTTTTATTATGCTTTTCTCTTTATTTTCCATTGCGATAAATAATGTCCTCCCTGCCTGGGCCATTGGAAATCATTGTAATAGGAAATCCAATTTTTTCTTCCACAAACTCAATATATTTCCGGCAGTTTTCCGGCAGCTCCTTATAATTTCGGATTCCCCGGATGTCGCACTTCCATCCTGGGAGAGTCTCCAAAACCGGTTTTGCTTTCTCTAATTTTACAGTGGCGGGGAATTCCGTGGTAATCTCACCATCAATTTCATACCCGACACAGACTGGAATTTCATCCAGATATCCCAGAACATCCAGCACCGTAAAGGCCACGTCCGTGGTACCCTGAATGCGGCATCCATACTTGCTGGCCACAGCGTCAAACCATCCCACGCGTCTGGGCCGTCCGGTAGTTGCTCCGTACTCTCCACCATCGCCGCCCCGGCGCCTCAGCTCTTCTGCCTCCTCACCAAAAATTTCACTGACAAAAGCCCCTGCCCCCACAGCGGAAGAATACGCTTTGCACACTGTGATAATTTTCTGAATCTCATAAGGCGGAATTCCAGCTCCAATGGCTCCATAAGCTGCCAATGTGGAGGAGGAAGTCACCATGGGATAAATCCCGTGGTCCGGGTCTTTCAGAGAACCCAGCTGTCCCTCCAGCAGAATATTTTTCCCATCCTGAATTGCTTTCCAGAGATAAGCGGAAGTATCGCATACATAAGGCTCCACCATTTTCTTGTATTCCATCAAATCATTCATCAAATCTTCTGGTTTCAGCAGAGGCTTGTGATACAGATGTTCCAGCATTACATTTTTCGTCTCGCAGATGCGCTCCACTTTTTCCTTTAACGTCTCCTCGTCAAAAAGTTCGCTGACCTGGAAACCAATCTTGGCATATTTATCAGAATAAAAAGGTGCAATCCCTGATTTGGTGGAGCCAAAAGATTTGCCTCCCAGCCGTTCCTCCTCATACTGGTCAAACAGAATATGATAAGGCATTACCATCTGAGCCCGGTCAGACACCAGAATCTTGGGCTTTGGCACCCCTCTGTCCACAATCGACTGAATCTCCTGGAAAAGAACCGGAATATTCAAAGCCACGCCGTTTCCTATAATACTGGTGGTATGATTATAAAATACTCCGCTGGGCAGAGTGTGAAGAGCAAATTTACCGTAGTCATTTACAATGGTATGACCTGCATTCGCACCTCCCTGAAAACGTACGATAATGTCGGCTTCTTTTGCCATCATATCTGTAATCTTTCCTTTTCCTTCATCGCCCCAGTTTGCACCAACAATTGCGTTTACCATTCAAAGTTCCTCCTTTGCTTTCCGTAAAGCATCTATCCCCTTCATCATGCGGATTCCACAAAGCACATATCCTTTTATCATCTGAGTACATGCTCAAATCCCGTCAGCAGGGTGTTCCACGCTGTGAAAACTCACAAATACATACTAAGTATACCGGAATTTCTCATATAAGTAAAATCAATGTTTGTTATATTCAATATAATTATTTCTTATGTGTCCGCCTGCTCTTTGCAGTCTGCCTCTATCATTCCCAGCAGCTTGCCTGCCGCGGAGGAGACGGGGATTTTCTCGTCTGTCACCACGCAGAAATTTCTGGCAGGAATTTTCTCCTGAAAATTCAGCAGAAACAGCTCGCCGCTTTCTAAAAATTCTTCCGCAAAATCTCTCACCACACTGGCGATTCCAAGCCCTTTCCTGGCAAACTGAATCAGCATATTGCTGGTGGCAAGCTCAAATTCCGGGTGGAGCACCACGCCGTTTTTTTCCAGAAAATTATCTACATAATTCCGAGTGGAAGTGTTTTTTTCCAGACACAGGACGGGGAGAACTTCCAGCTGTCCGTAATCCAGCAGACTGTTTTTCAAGTGCTGAAATTTCTTTCCTGCCACAAACACATCTTCCATCTGCCGTACGTTTCTTATTTTCCAGCCGTAACGGCCGCTTATCGGAGTGCTCACCACTCCAAAATCTATCTTTCCATCTTGAAGATGTTTCAATGTCTCCGGCGTAGGCGCGTTAGTCACACTCACTTTAATCCCCGGGTATTCCTCATGAAACTGTTCCAGCACTTCCAGCAGGTAAAACTGCAGAGTCATGTCGCTGGCGCCAATCCGAATCTCTCCGATTTCCAGATTCAGCATTTCCTTAAATTTATTTTCCCCCTGCCGGATATATTCGTAGCCCCGTTGTACATAAGAATACAAAACTCTTCCTTCCGGCGTGAAGCGCACTCCCTTGGAAGTCCGGATAAACAGCGGGTTCCCCAGAGATTCCTCCAAATGCCTGACGGCCTGGCTCACTGCCGGCTGGGACACCGCAAGCTCCTCTGCCGCAAGGGTGATGCTCTTTAATTTTCCCACATAATAGAAAATTCTGTAATACTCTAAATTGATATCCACCATAACTTCTGCCTCCGTCCGGCATTTTCAATTTCAAAATCTACATTTCCGTCATAAATCTGCAGACGACAATTCAAAATAAGTGTAACACAATTTGCCGCCGCCTGCACGGGATTCTCTGGATTTTTATGTTGTATTTTTCCAGCTTATTCTGTATAATAGGCGGTATTGATAAAAAGCCCCATGTTTGGCAGGATTCTCTATCTGCCTCATGCGGTAAAAACTTTTTTCTTACCAGGAAACAGTTCCTATAAAAACTACGGTACTGTTTCTTAACAGGACAAGAAAGGAATTGCTTATATGTCTTTTTCTGAAACTTTTATCTTTATCCTGGAAATGATTGGAACCATCGCCTTCGCATCTTCCGGAGCCCTTATGGGCATCCGCAAAAATATGGATATTTTCGGCATCAACGTACTTGGAATTACCACTGCTGTGGGAGGCGGATGTATTCGTGACATTATTTTAGGGCTTCATCCACCGAAAATGTTCCAAAATTTCTCTTATGTGGGAACTGCCATTCTCACTTCCTGCCTGTTGTTTCTTATCTTTTATGCAAGACAGGAATTGCTGGAAAGCACTTTTCTGGAACGTTATGAGCGGCTTATGAGCTTTCTGGACGCCGTAGGACTTGGCATTTTCACCGTAATAGGCATCCGCACCGCCATGGAGCTGGAACATGAGCACAACTGGTTCCTGCTTATCTTTGTGGGCGTGGTGACTGGAATCGGAGGCGGAATGCTTCGGGATGTTATGGCAGGAAACACGCCTTTTGTCTTTATCAAACACGTGTATGCCTGCGCTGCCCTTTTGGGTGCATTTCTCTACATTTTTCTGCATGAGCTGATTCCAGACACCGCTGCTGTGGCGGTCAGTTCCGCAGCCGTTGTAATCATCCGTCCTCGCTGGCCGACAGGTCGCCGAACAGCACGTCCACGCTGATCAGATCCGGCGTTCCGGCGGCCAAGTGCTTGCCGGGTTCC
>JAAWLS010000068.1 GCA_022798035.1 Lachnospiraceae bacterium
ATGGCATACTACTTCCAAAGATGGAAAAAGGATGTGAGAGTATGAATCATAGTCATAGTACTATTTATAGGATATGCCTTCTGGTAGTGGTGATTCTCACGATTGCAGGCGGCATTTTCTATTATGTAAATTATGTGAAAAGTCAGACCACTGTGACGGAAGGAACACTGGTACAATCAGAGGAATTTAAGACACCGGATTCGGCCGTGACAAGAGAAGCGTCGGAGCAGCCAGAGGAATCTGAGAGCCGGGATTCCCAGGAAGAATATGCCCAGGAGGCAGTGGAAGAAGAGGCAGTAGAGAGCTTCAAGCCTTCTGCCAGCCCGATAAAATGCACATAGAATGGAGGAGAACATGGCGGCAAATACAGATACTGTATATTTAAAAATAGAGCAGAATGTGTTGGTCAGGGAGCCATCGGTTCTTCTGAAAGACGTCGCAAAAATTACTTCCACCAACCAGCCTTTAATTAATAAATTAAAGACAATGAAAGTCTATACCTTTCATACTCCTGCGAATCAGAGCAAAAAGAAAAAACAGGTGGAAGTATTTTCTGTGATGAAAATTATCCAGTTGATTGGACAGGAATTTCCGAATGTGGAGATTCAAAATATTGGAGAGAAAGATTTTGTGCTGGAATATGAGCCCAGCCAGGAGCCAAAATGGCTGCTGTATCTCAAGACGGCAGTCTTGTGCGTACTGATTTTTTTTGGCTCTGCATTTACCATTATGACCTTCAACAATGACGTGGGCGTGGGAGAGGTGTTTGCAGATTTTTACCAGCAGGTGATGGGAGAAGAGTCGGATGGATTTACGGTGCTGGAAATCAGCTATTCCATCGGATTATTCTGCGGAATTATGGTATTTTTTAACCATATAGGACACAAGAAAATTACGCCTGACCCAACGCCGATTCAAGTGGAAATGCGCACGTATGAGAAAGATGTGGACTCGACTTTTATAGAAAATTGCGGAAGAAAAGGAACCAGTAATGATGTGGATTAAGCAGGCTTTTTTGGCTTTGATTGGGCTGGCGGGAGGCTCGGCGGTAGCCGCAGGGGTGTTTAGTTTTATTATCTCTCTTGGCGTGGTGCCCAGAATTATCGGAAAGAGCAGGACAGCGGCAGACATCGTCTTTTATGAAAATGCAGTTATCTTAGGAGGGATAGGAGGGAATATTCTTTCTCTGTTTTCCCCGCAGATTCCCCTTGGAATTATTATGGTGATTGCATTTGGCCTGTCTGCAGGTGTTTTTACCGGATGCCTGGCTGTTGCGCTGGCTGAAGTTTTAAATGCATTTCCCATTATGTTCCGGCGTTTCGGAATCAAAGAGGGATTGAGCTGGGTTTTATTTTTCATGGCGCTGGGGAAAGCCCTTGGCGCGCTTTATTTCTACGGAAATCATATGCACAAGATGTAGAGGAAGAGAGGTTTTGCTATGGCACAGGAAACGGTCAATAAAGAGACCATGGAAGAAAAGGAAAAAAAGAATCAGGAATACAACGAATATGTGAAACAGGTGACGCCCACCCATTCCCTTCCGCTGAATATGGTGAAAGCATTTATCACAGGAGGGATTATCTGCGTAATTGGGCAGTTGATTTTGAACCTTGCCGTCAACAATTTCGGACTGGATAAAGAGACGGCCGGAAGCTGGTGCAGTATGCTGTTGGTTTTGCTCAGCGTGCTGCTGACCGGATTCAATATCTATCCTTCCATAGCAAACTGGGGCGGTGCCGGAGCCCTGGTACCTATTACGGGATTTGCCAATTCAGTGGCGGCTCCCGCCATAGAGTTCCAGAAGGAGGGACAGGTATTCGGAATCGGGTGCAAAATATTTACCATTGCAGGGCCGGTGATTCTGTATGGAATTTTTACCAGCTGGGTTTTGGGCGTGCTTTATTGGATTGGCACTTGCTTCGGATGGTTTTCTTAATTTTTCAAGAGAAATTCAGAAAAATTGCGCAGGTGGATGCGAAAGGATGAGATGATGGAAAATAAGTATGATATGCCCATGGGGCTGAGTTTCCAGCTTGGTTTGAATGAAAAAGCTCTGACTGCTTATGCAAAAATGAGTGAACCAGAGAAAAGGCAGGTAGTGGAAGCCGCCAGGCAGGTAACTTCTAAAGCAGAAATGCAGCGGCTTGTGTCTGGACTGGAACAAAATTTTATTCCATAGGAAAGGCTTTGTTACATTAAATTATAAAAGTGCCTTCCTATAATTTAAGAAACAAAATATACATGCAAATGTGAGGAAAATATGCAGCTAAGGTGCGTATTTGAAGCCAGAATCCTGCAAATCAGAATTCTTTTTTGCGAGGGATAGTCTGAATGTATACTTGACAGAAAAGAATCTCGTTTTGCGGGGTTCTTTTTTCTTGCGCAGTGATGAGGAACGTGATACAATAGCGAGAATGGATAGAAAGGGGGCAAAGGATATGACGAAAAGTGCAACAAAAGATATGACAAAGGGAAACCCCATGAAATTGATTCTGCAGTTCTGTATTCCTCTATTTTTGGGAATGCTGTTTCAGCAGTTTTATAATATGATGGACACGGTGATTGTGGGAAAGTTTCTGGGAGTAAATGCCCTCGCGGCAGTGGGAGCCACCGGCTCTATCAACTTTATGATTATCGGTTTCTGCATGGGTGTGTGCAATGGATTTGCCATTCCGGTGGCGCAGCAGTTCGGAGCCGGAGACTATCATGCTCTCCGTAAATATGTGGCAAACAGCGCATGGCTTTCCATCGCTTTTGCAGGCGTGATGGCTGCGGCAGTCTGTATGCTCTGCCGTCAGATTTTGCTTTGGATGAATACGCCGAAGGATATCATAGACGGAGCTTACAACTATATTTTTGTGATTTTTCTGGGAATTCCTGTAATTTATCTCTACAATCTGCTGTCGGGTATTATACGCTCCCTGGGAGACAGTAAAAGCCCCCTGCTGTTTCTGATTTTTTCTTCTGTACTGAATATCGTACTGGATATGGTGCTGATTTTGAATTTTCATATGGGCGTGGCAGGAGCTGCCTGGGCCACTGTGATTTCCCAGGCCATTTCCGGCGTGCTGTGCCTCGTTTATATGATAAAAAGGTTTGACATTCTGAAAATGACAAGGGATGAGTGGAGGCCGGATGGGAAATATGCGGCGGTGCTCTGCAACATGGGAATCCCCATGGGGCTGCAGTACTCGATTACTGCCATTGGAAGCGTGATTTTGCAGACAGCAGTGAATACCCTGGGTTCTTTAGCAGTGGCTTCCGTGGCGGCAGCTGTAAAAATCAGCATGTTTTTCTGCTGCCCGTTTGACGCTATGGGCTCCACCATGGCTACTTATGCAGGCCAGAATGTGGGAGCCGGAAAACTGGAACGTGTCTCAAAGGGAATGAAATCCACCTGTATTATGGGGCTGGTATATGCTGTGGCCGCCTGCGTGGTGCTGACTCTTTTTGGCAAGACCATTGCTCTGCTGTTTGTGGATGCTTCCGAGACGGAGATTTTGCAGAATGTGAGTGTGTTTTTGATTGCAAACAGCGCCTTTTATTTTCCGCTTGCGTTGGTAAATATTGTTCGGTTTACCATTCAGGGTCTTGGCTTCAGCCGGTTTGCAATTCTGGCCGGAGTGTGCGAGATGGTGGCCCGGAGTCTGGTGGGCATAGGATTTGTGCCGATGTTTGGCTATATTGCCGCATGTTTTGCCAGCCCAGTGGCGTGGATTTTTGCAGATTTGTTCCTGGTACCGGCCTACCTGTACGTGATGAAGAAACTGTACAAAAGAATGGAAGAGACGGGGACGGCAGTGGTTTCCTGATAAAATGGAAAATACTGTCAAAAAAATTAAGAAAAATTAATAAAGTTTTCACAGGAGAAAGGTTGATTTTTTTCCGAAATCCGTCATATGATAGAGAAGAATATGATACGATAGAGAAAAGAGTGTATGGACAGGGAGAGTTGGCATGGAAAATCATCAGAATAACGAAAAGAGAAGAACAAACAGAGAAAGGCAGAGAAAATATATGCAGAAGCGCATGGGCATGACGCTGCTTCTTCTGATTGCAGTTACTGGTGCGGTTGTACTGGCAGCGGTATTTATGGCTAATAAGAAGAAAGAAAAAGAGGAAAAGGGAACGGTGGAGACCATTGCAGACCCTGCAGTGAACGAGATACAGAGCCGTCCGGACCAGGCAGAGAATGAAACAAAGGAACCGCAGGCCGATACAGTGGCTGTCGTTCTGCAGGAGGCAGATTTGCTGGCCGCAGGCTATGATTATGACGGAGCCATTGATAAGGTGAAGAGCTTTGAGGGATATGAGAATGTTTCAGAACTGACGGCAGCCATTGCCGATTATGAAGCGCGCAAGGCAGAATGTGTTCCGGTGAATGTTGAGGAGATTACCCATGTGTTCTACCATACATTGGTGGTAGACCCAGAAAAATGTTTCGCCAATCAGGAGACAGACCCTCAGGCGGTGGGAAACAATCAGTGGATGACCACTATAGATGAATTTAATAAAATAACACAGACGATGTATGACAACGGGTATGTGCTGGTGGACTTGCACGATATTGCGGAGGAAACTGTGGATGAAAATGGAGTGAGTCACTTCAAAAAGGGCACAATAATGCTTCCGCCAGGCAAGAAGGCCTTTGTGCTGTCTCTGGACGATTTGTCTTATTATCACAGTTATGATGGATATGGCTATGCCTCCAAAATGGTGCTGGATGAGAATGGCAAACCGAAATGCGAGTATGTTCAGGAGGATGGAACGACAGTAGTAGGAGATTATGACGCAGTGCCTTTGCTGGATAAATTTATTGAGGAGCATCCAGACGCTGCTTACAAAGGAGCCAGGGGAACCATTGCCCTGACCGGATATAACGGCGTGCTGGGGTACCGTACGGATATCAGCTATCAGACCGTGCCGGAAGATATCAACAAGGACAAGAAGAAGTGGTTAGAGGAACACCCAGATTTTGATTTGGAGGTGGAGCGGTCTCAGGCCCGAGAAGTGGCGGAAGTCATGAAGGCAGAGGGATGGAGATTTGCAAGCCATACCTGGGGACATCTGAAAGTAGGAGAGATTTCTTTTGAGCGGCTGGAAGCAGACACCATCAAATGGAAGGAAAACGTGGAACCCGTTGTGGGGGCTACCGATACTATTATTTTTGCTCATGGACAGGATTTGGCAGGCTGGCCGGAAGGATATGCGGCGGGCAACCAGAAGTTTGAGTATTTGAAGGCACAAGGATTCAACTATTTCTGTAATGTGGATTCTATGCAATATGGTGTCCAGATTCGCGATAATTATGTAAGACAGAGCAGAAGAAATCTGGATGGTTTCCGAATTTATTTTAATTCTATCGGGCAGGAAAATACATTGTCAGACTTGTTTAACGCCGCAGAGATTATTGACTCTAAGAGACCTCCGGTACATCCCCTGGGATGAAAAATGAAAGAGAGAGAATGGGCTGCTGTTTCCGCAAAAGCAAAGTTGTGGAGCAGCAGCTTTTTGCCTTATAGGAAAAGTACCTCAGCAGGGAGAAAGCAGATGCAGGAGAAATATGCCGCTAAAGCAAGGAATCTGCGGCGTGAATCCTGCTTTGCAGGATTCTTTTTTACGGTTTCAGTATTTTACTTTTTTATAAAATATGTTAAAATGAAAAGACGATACGGAAATGTTGAAAGGGGAAGCAGATGAAATTTTTGAAGTTGCATTTGGCAGAAGCTGCGGTTGCAGTTTTGTTTGTAATAGTGGCAGCTTTCTTCTTTCAGAAACATGGGGAAGGGACAGCAGACGATGGAAATATTACATACAACGAGAACTGGTTCTGCATTACAGATGACGAAATTAAAATGTACCCCAAACTGCCTGAGCGAATTCAAATACCAGACGGTCACAAGGAGGAAGTTATTCTCAGCAAACAATTAGAACAAAATATTGTTTCTGTTAATTCCGTAGGTTTTTATACGTCCCATCAGGAGGTTACAGCTTTTGTAGACGGAAAGCGGATTTATGAAAAGAAGGCTGCCGTCTATGAGAAAAGCAAAACACCGGGAAATTGTTGGAATTTTATACAAATATTAGAAGAGTATGAAGGAAAAGTTCTGGAAATACATCTGAAGAATTGCTATGATTACGGTAATGTGAAAATACCGGAAATTTTCTATGGTCCCCAGTCCACGGTGGTGGTGCAGCAGCTGAATGCAAAAGTACTGCCTCTTCTGGTTGGAATCAGTATGCTGATAGTGGGATTGATGCTTGTAATCAGCTGGTGCACCATCGGAAAAAAGATGCATTTTCACGAGGGAATTCAGTGGCTTGGACTATTTACGATACATTTTGCAGTGTGGTCTACCATGGAGACTCAGGTTCCAGCGCTCATGGTGGGAAGGGAACTGCTCTGCAGCCGAATTACATTTATGAGCCTGCAGTTGATGATACTGCCCATTGTGTGTTTTATTCGCGTAGTATATCAGGTAAAAGGCAGCAAAGTCTGGCAGCTTTTTGCATGGCTGGGTATTTTGGATTTTATGGTTACTTTTGTTCTGCAGTTTTTTGGCTGGGCAGATTACCGGGAGACGATATGGATGACCCACTTGCTGGGAACTGCCGTTATACTGGCAGCGCTGATTCACGGATGTAAGATTCTGATTGAACGGCGGAAACAGATTTTTCGCAGCAAGCGCAAAGTATGGATGAATATCGGAGGCATTTGTGTGGTAGGTGCATGTATGCTGATGGATGCTTTGAATTATTATTATCGTTTTTATGAGGATGTAGCCGCTTTTTCCAGAATCGGGTGTCTGATTTTTATTCTCATTTTGACGGTGGAGTTCTTAGAGGATTCTATGGATTTGATTGAGGTGGGCAGACAGGCAGAGACAATCAAAGAGGAAGCAGAGATGGACGGCTTGACTATGCTGAAGAACCGCAGAACCTTTGAGATGGACTTGCACCGGATTCCAGAGGAGAAGTACGGAAAGTATGCGATTGTCATGTTTGACTTGAATAATCTGAAAAAAATGAACGATGTGCATGGTCATGGTATGGGGGATTATTACATTATCGCGGGAAGCGAGATTATTCAGGACGTATTTGGAGCGTTTGGAGAAATTTATCGAATCGGCGGAGATGAATTCTGTTTGATTTCAGAACGCATGAGCCAGCAGATTTATGAAGAAAAGGCAAAATACATGTGCGAATGGATGAACAGTCTGGAGGGAATTCAGCTGAAAGAATTAATGCAGATAGCCTCGGGATTTGCAATATTTGATAAGAATGAGGACGGAAATCTGCAGGACACTATGAGCCGGGCTGACAAGCAGATGTATCAGTGCAAAAAGAGACAGAAAGAACAGATGGCATAGGGAGGAGGCCGATAGATGCGTTATGTACCAATTGTGAAAGTAAAACCAGGAATGGAACTTGGTAAAAATATTTATGACGGAGAGGGAAGAATCTTATGGGAGAGAAAGCTCTGTCTAAAGAAAGATGATGTTCAGAAATTATTTTACATGGAATTTCCGGGAATTTATGTAGAAGATGAGTTTAGCGGGGGATTGAAGATTCCTCAGATGATAAGCACGGATTTAAGGCGGGAAGCGCTGCGGCTGGTGCATGATTTGTTCCGGGATGATATGCTGGCGGAAATCCAACAGGATGATATTCAGGAAGTTGCCAGAAAGATTGTAAAAGAAGTGCTTGCCCATTCAGAATACACCTATAATATGATAGACACGAAAGTGCAGGATGACTATACGTATTTCCACTCGGTGAACGTGGCAGTTCTTTCCACAATGCTGGGAGCTGCCTGCAATCTGGATTTGGAAGGATTAAATGTGCTGGCTGCAGCGGCTCTTTTGCACGATATAGGGAAACGTTATGTGGAACCAGACGTGCTGAATGCGAAACGTGTCCTGACGGAAGAAGAGAGGATTTTAGTGGTGCAGCATCCGAAGCTGAGCTATGATTTTCTGGTGGAGCATTATGATTTTCTTCCGGAAGTGTGTGAAGGCGTGCTGGAGCATCACGAGTGGTATAACGGCTGCGGTTACCCCATGCGCAAATCCGGTTCTGACATTTCAGATTATGCCAGAATGATTAAGATTGCGGATGTATTTGATGCGCTGACTTCCAAGCTGCCCTATCATGACCCCATTTCACCTTCCGGCGCCATTGACTATATTATGGCAAATACAGGGGCGGAGTTTGATTCGGATTTTGTGGATATTTTTACACAGAAAATTGCGATTTATCCAGTGGGCTGCGTAGTGGCGCTTTCAGACGGCAGCAGGGCTCTTGTGGTGGAGAATGATTCGGAATTTATGCTGAGGCCCAAAGTTAAGATGGAATCAGACGGCAGGATTGTGGATTTGCGGGCGGAGGAAGCCCAGGATTTGGCAGTCTTGGATTTGTTGATATAAAAACAGCAGTCTAACCAGAAAATGAAGGATTCGGACTGCTGCGGTCATTGTAGTAAGCGTATGAAACAAATGCTTTTGCGAAGATGGTTTCGCACAGATGCGCGAGGATGCACGAAAGAAATATGTTGTTTCGAAGCGTATATTTAGTGCAGAAGATAGACAGTAAATATGTTGTCTATTTCTTATAGAAGTGACAGGAAGTGAGAGTGTGGCGGTACAGAGAGAGACGATAGACACGCTGCTGGCAGAGAGTTTTAAGGAACTGGCATGTCAGCAGGCCATTGAAAAGATTACAATTAAAGCAATTACAGACAAGGCAGGGGTGATACGTCCTACTTTTTACAATCATTTTCAGGATAAATATGAATTGATGGAGTGGATTATCCGAGTTCAGATTTTAGAGCCGGCGAAACCTCTCATCCATGCAGGTATGATAGATGAGGCTCTGGTATTGATTTTTACATCACTGAGAGTGGAGAAAGAGTTTTACGAGAAAGCAGTCCGGCTGGAAGGTCAGAATTCCTTTGAATCCATTGCGAAAAAATGTATCGAAGAAATTTTGCTGGAGACAATTCACAGTAAAAACCATACGCGGCAGAGGAACCATCCCTGGCTGACGCCGGAACATATTGCCCAGTATTATGCCCAGTCTATGTGCTTTGTGGTGGTGAACTGGATTAAAGGCGGAATGTCAGTGGAACCTCAGGAGATTACGGATGTTTACAATTTTATGATTACCCGCTCCATGAGCCAGGTGATTGAAGATTTGTGATGAGAACACCTCGCGCAAAAAAGTGTTTGGAAAGCCAGCTTTCCA
>JAAWLS010000069.1 GCA_022798035.1 Lachnospiraceae bacterium
TTCTTCCTGTATTGATAAAAATAAGATGCCCGTTTTCATGGGCTTCTATGATGGCTTTTACTGCGCTGTCTGGTATTCTCTGGGTCCTTCCATCCATCAAAGTTTCATCCACATCAAAAAATAATATTTTTCTGCTCATGCAATTGTCCTCACACTTTTTCCACATACAGCAAAAGCTGTTGCAGAAAACAACAGCTTTTGCTTGCGGAAATGAATGGCAGTCTTTCCACTTTTTATTCCTGCGGACAATGAGCCAGGCAGCTGCGCTTGCGCAGATATTTGGCAAATGCCGCAAGGGTCAAATACCCCGCTCTAAGGGCGGGGTATTTGACTTGAATTTTACTATGGCTGCCGGGTTTATACCGGAAATTAGATTGCGTATAAGTCTTTGCTGTGGTCTTCTCCGTAGATTCCCCATTTTTCAATGGACCATGCTAACTCTTTGCTGTTCTTAGCTGCTTCACGAAGAGGTACATCGTTCATGCATGCATCAATTGCTGCACGGAATGCTTTTGCACCAGCCTGCGGTCCCATGCCATGAGCGTGGATACCAGCGCCAACGCCGAGAAGGATGTCGTTTCCACAGTCTTTCATAAATCTTGGAACCAAACCAGTAACAACACCACCGCCTACGAATGGTAATGTCGGTTTCAAGTCATAGAATTTTGCTTTGGTGGTGATAATGTTTGTAATATAGTTATCAAAAGTATTATCAAATTTTCCATAAGGAGGCTGTGTCAGATAAATATCACATCCGCAGAGTCTCACTAATTTCAAAACAACTTTGGAGCTCATGCCCTGATATGGGGAGCATGTGAAAGCGCCGTTGAAGCAGGAGTGTCCGAGAATCGGAACTGTGATATCTGGGTCTTCTGCCAGCATTCTCAATGCAGTGTAGCCGATACCGTGAACGTCAACCATAATACAGTTTCCGCCGTTCTCGATAACCGTCATAGCGTTTTCTTTCAGTCTGTAAACCTCGTCAGTAATGTTGCATGCATACATGGTGTTCTCACCATTCTTTGCTGCTTTTGCTCTCTCAACTGCGTCCATGTTAGCAATTACACGGTCTTTTAATTTGTTGAAGGAACGGTCTCCACCGATTAACTCGTCGTCTTTGATGATATCTACGCCGCCTGCCGCTGCTTCGTAGAATAATTTTGCTCCAACGTCAGGAGTATATCCGGTACAAGGTTTAATCATGTTGTTCAGCAGAGGTCTATCGTGTACGTTTAAGATTTCTCTGATTCCATCAATACCGAATTTCGGTCCCTGGAATTTAGCTGCAAATTTCTTCGGGAAGTCAATGTCTAATAATTTCAGGTAAGGCATAGACATGATGTTACCTGTAATGGAAGCAATCAACAGAGGAATATTGTCTTCAATGTTTGCTACCGGGAAACCGATGCGGATTACATAGAAACGCAGTCCGTCTACGGAAATGTTTACGTTGGTCTGATTCTCATATGCGGGAACTTCATAGATTCCGAGAATCTTGGAGCAGTATTTTGCTCTCACTTCATCTGTCTCTTCTGGAACATCTACCCAAGAACCGGTAGTCTGCTCAATACCGATGCTGGCTGCTTTTACGATTGCGCTTTCTTCTTTTTCTGCGCCAATCAGATATGTACCAACTACCAAGTCGTCCATATCGCATCCTTCATACAGTGGGTTTAATAAGGGGCTATACATTCTGTCTTGTGTAATCATAATCATCTACCTCCATCTTTCATTAAATTGCTTTTATATTTCTTGCAGCTACCAGGTCAATGCCTGTGCCGCAAAAGTTGCTTTTGATTACGTCGCCGATTTTTACCGGCGCTTTTACCTCTACCCGGCAGGACTCCCTTGCACACTCCATCAGCATTGCTTTTGGAACGGCGTCCTTTGTCTTTACAGGTACCAGAGGAAGGTCTCCTCCCGTCACCTTAACGGTGGAAGTGAAAATTCTCACCGGAGCGGTAAATTCATTTTTGGCATATTCTTCTCCATTTTTGCATCCGTAACCGAAAATAGAAAGAATATTGTTGTTGTCATCGTGTTCCAAATTGATGCTGCATCCCTTTGGACAGCCGATACAGATAATTTTAACCTCTGCCATCATCCATTCCTCCTATTCTTCACAAGATACGGTAATACCGGAAATATCTTCTGTCAATTTCATGGTAGGCAGCGTCAGATTTACCATGGAGCCGGGCTCTACGATATCTTTCTTAAATTCTGCCAGGACATCTCCTTTGTCACTCTTAATTACCATCTTTATGTTTTCCTTCGGACTCTTCACTCTCATATACAGTTTGATGGCTTTCTGAGAGGGGTCGTCAAAATTGATGGCCTGAGGAACAACATAACCGATATTATTGCCGGGCGTCATCTTAATGGGGTTCTTTCTTGGCTGGTAAGTGCCCTTGATGTAGCCGGCTGCTGCATTTCCTGCCAGCTCTGCTTCCTGTGTTACATTATCTACTAAATCATGTACATGAAGAACGTTGCCGCATGCGAATACCCAGTCTACACTTGTTCTTCTCTTCTCGTCTGTAACAGCTCCCTTAGTAACCGGGTCAAGTTCTACGCCCACTTTCTTGGAGAGCTCGTTTTCTGGTACAAGTCCTACGGACAACAGCAGCGTATCGCAGGGAACGGTAATCTCTGTCTCGGGAATGGGGTTCTTGTTCTCATCCACTTCTGCGATGGAAACTGCCTCCACTCTCTGTTTGCCATGAATTTTTGTGATGGTATGGCTCAAATACAACGGAATGCCAAAATCGTCCAGACACTGTACTTTATTTCTCACAAGACCGGTAGAATAAGGCATCAATTCCAGCACTCCTTTTACGTTAGCGCCCTCAAAGGTCATACGTCTCGCCATAATCAGTCCAATGTCGCCAGAACCGAGAATTACAATTTCTTTGCCCGGAAGATATCCGTTGATATTTACATATCTCTGGGCGGTTCCTGCTGTCATAACACCGGCGGGCCGGTCGCCTGGAATCGTGATGGATTCTCTTGTTCTCTCCCGGCATCCCATAGCTAAAATCACTGCTTTCGTCTCAACCTCGAACAAACCGTCTGTCCTGCTCACGGCAATGACTTTTTTATCTTCCTGAATGTCCAGAACCATAGTGTTGACTTTTACATCTATATCAGAGGCTTCTACCTGGTCTGAAAATCTCGTGGCATATTCAGGCCCTGTCAGCTCTTCTTTAAAATACTGAAGTCCAAAACCATTATGTATACATTGTTCCAAAATACCGCCTAATTTAGAACCTCTCTCACAAATCAGTATCTTTTCTATTCCCGCTTTTCTTGCTTCCAGAGCAGCCGCCATGCCGGCTGGACCGCCGCCGATTACAACGATATCATAATTTAATTTTTTCATGACTGCCTCCTTCCTGCAAAGCAAGTTCTTTCGCTCTCATTGCCAGAATTCTGGATTCCTTTCCTCTCTTTGTCACTTCCAGCGGAGAAATTCCCAGTTCCTGCTCAATGATACCAACTACTCTGGGTCCACAGAATCCACCCTGGCATCTTCCCATTCCTGCACGGGTTCTGCGCTTAATGGAATCCAGAGAAGTTGCCGGAATCGGCCTGCGGATAGCGTCAAGTATCTCGCCTTTGCTGATGGATTCACAGCGGCAGATAATCTGGCCGTAATCAGGATTCTCTGCAATCAGCTGGCTTCTCTCTTCATAAGATAATTTATTCAGAACAATCGGCTCAGGACGTCCAATCACATAATCTTTCTTCTCGCTCCAGTCAAGGTCCTGACCTACTTCTCTCACAAGGCCTTCCACCATCTCTGCAATAGCAGGTGCGGAGGAAAGTCCTGGTGACTGAATACCTGCCAGGTTAATCATGCCTCGTACTGTCTTTGCATGTGCAATAATAAAATCTTCTGTATTCGATACGGCACGCAGTCCTGAAAATGTGGTGGTAACGTCGCCCATTCTCGGCAGTTTCGGATATAATTTGTGAATCATGGTTCCGTAAATGTTGTTCAACGCATCTGCCGTGGTGGAGAAATCTGTCTTGTCGTCCAGCATCTCTGCATTAGAACCTGCCAGAATGTTGCCTTCTGTGGTAGGAAGAATAATCATACCTTTGGAAAAAGCAGTCGGTGCGGAATAGATTGCATGTTTTACATGGTCTCCGAACTGTTTGTCAAACAGGAAATACTGGCCTTTCCTGGGTTTTACTGTAAAATCAATTTCCTCTGCCATAGCTGCAATCTTGTCAGAGTAAAGACCTGCTGAATTGATTACAACTTTCGGATAAAACGTTCCATTTGTGGTGACAACAGAATCAATTTTCTGGTCTTTTACCACAATGTCTGTCACTTCTGTGTTCAAGTATACTTTCGCTCCGTTTAACACAGCGTTTTCTGCCAGGCCCATGGTCAGCTCAAAAGGATTCAACACGCCTGTATTGGGATTCAAGAGTCCAAATTTCACTTCCGGATTCATATTCGGCTCTGCCGCAAGCATCTCTTCTCTAGTGAGAATTTTCATTCCCTGGATTCCGTTCTCTTTTGCCATTTCCATCTGATGATTGATGGTTTCCATATCTTTATCTTCAAATCCGGCAACGATGGAACCGATAATATTCAAATCCACATGGAGGTCTCTGCAGAGGTCTGCATAAATCTCTTTTGTCGCCTTCAAACACAACTGGCCTTTCAGTTTATGTTTGTCTACATTGTAACCATCATGAAGCATAGATGAATTTGCTTTGCTGGTGCCAGTACAGACATCGCTTTCTTTCTCCACAAGTGTAACGTCCACATTATACTTGCAAAGCTGATGTGCAATTGCGGAACCAATCACACCACCACCAATAATCAAAACATCTGTTTTCATTTTCGCGCTCCTTCCTAATCAAGTTTCTTCTCTTATTTTGTGATTCTAGTATAACAACCCCAAATACCCATTTCAATATTGAAAAATTTTTCTTTCACGTATGAAAATTTTTTCTCTCATTCAGACAAATAATGGGCCGCTGCAGTAATTCTGGAACGGCCCATTTTAGTTGGAAAACCAGCCGCCCTCGCTCTTTCACAGCATGGTATCTCCTATGTATCAAAAGTCTGAATCAAGGTAGAATTATTTCGTGAATTCTTTTTCACCTTCGCTCCAAACCATAAGAGCCTTCACGCAGTTACGCCAGCCGTCATGGAGACGTTTTCTCTGTTCTGCAGACATTTCAGGTGAAAATACTTTGTCTATTTTTCTGTTTGCCAGAATATCATCTTCATCTTTCCAGTAGCCCACAGAAAGTCCAGCCAGATAAGCTGCGCCTGCTGCTGTGGTCTCTACATTACTTGGACGTTCTACATTAATACCCAGAATATCCGATGTAAACTGCGTAACGATGTTATTGTTTGCCGCTCCGCCGTCTACGCGAAGAATCTCAACTTTTTCCTTCATATCCTGAGCAACAGCATCCAGAATATCTCTGGTCTGATATCCGATGGAATCCAGGGTAGCCCGGATAATATCGTTCTTAGCGGCGCCGCGGGACATACCAAAGATAGTTCCTCTTGCGTAGGAATCCCAGTAAGGAGCTCCCAAACCTGAGAAGGACGGCACTACATAAACAGTCCCCAAAGGCAGCGTGGATTTTGCTGCGAAAAACTCGGAATCACTGGATGATTCCAGGAATCTCATCTCGTCTCTCAGCCACTGTACGGAAGAACCTGCGTTATATACAGTACCCTCCAACAGATACTGGACTTTGCCGTTTAAGCCCCATCCGATAGTTGTGAGCAGTCCATTCTCAGATACAACAGCTTCTTCTCCTGTGTTCATACAGCAGGTTCCGGCAGTTCCCCATGTCATCTTCGCCTGGCCCCGCTCGAAACAGCACTGGCCGAAGGTTGCAGACATCTGGTCGCCGATAATTCCTTCTACTGGAATCTTTTCGCCTTCAAAAAGGTCTGGTACATTTGTGTATGCAAAATGTCCGCTGGACTCCTTTACTTCTGGACACATGCTCTTTGGAATATTCATCAGTTCTAAGAGTTCATCATCCCAATCGAGGGTGTGTATGTTAAACAATAAGGTACGGGAAGCGTTGCTGTAGTCTGTCATGTGAGCTTCTTTTCCAGTCAGATTCCAGAGAATCCATCCATCAATGTTGGAGAAATACAAGTCGCCTGCTTCTGCTGACTCTCTTGCGCCTTCCACATTGTCCAGAATCCATTTAATCTTGGTGCCGGAGAAATAAGCGTCCGCGATTAATCCTGTCTTTTCTTTAATCATTGGCTCTTTGCCTTCTGCCTTTAACTGGTCACAGTAGCCTGCTGTTCTTCTGTCGCCCCATACAATATCTCTGTATACAGGAATACCTGTATTTTTATTCCACACAACTACGGTCTCACGCTGGTTGGTAATACCGATAGCTTTAATCTGTTTCGGGCTCAATCCGCTCTGAGCCATACATTTTCCGATTACTTCTATGGTGGTAGTCCAGATTTCAATCGGGTCCTGCTCTAGCCAGCCCGGCTTTGGATAAAACTGTGTGAATTCTTTCTGTGCAAGGCTGACAATGTCTCCGCTGTGGTCAAAAATAATCGCTCTCGCACTTGTGGTACCTTCATCAATTGTCATAATGTACTCATTCATTGCTATTACCTCCTCCGCATGTTTGATTTCACTGTAAATCGTCCCCCACGAACCATTTATGGTGAAATATTACATTTTTTTAATGTACTTTTATCCTATCATATTCATTTTCACAATAAAATATTGAAATTATTTTCTCTATCCATATTATATTTTCATAAAATTCTTTTCTATTTTTCTCTATTTTTATTGATTTCCAACAATTCTCTACCCAGCTCTTCATCTATAATGAGAACATCAATCAAACCGCCTTTGAGGGCGCTGAAAATCGTGTGTCTTTTCTCCAGTCCTGCAGCTACCGCTATCTTTTTTTCAATTTTTTTGAACTGTTCAAGGTCGATGGAAAGCAGACGGTCCGCCAGTTCTGTCTTGCATTCTTCTCCTTTCTCGTCAAAAAATCGGAGCCCAATATCCCCTACCACATTTTCTTTTAACAACATCTTCTGTTCTTCTGCTGTCAAAAATCCATTTTCCGTTAAAATGGACATGGGCACCGGATACCAGGTTCCGATTCCTGTGATTGAGATATTTACATAACGAAACATCTCAAAAACTTTTCTGGTACTTTCTTTTTTCTTAATTTTGTGGGTTATCTCCTTTTTGGGAAGGAGGGCTCTGGACGCCAGGTAGTAGTATCTGCCGGAAAAAACTTTAGCCATTCCCTTTACCAGTTCCTCTAAATCTTTTTCAATGCAGTTTCCCAAATTCCCATGGAGGGTTACAAACTTCGTGTTGCTCTTATGGGCCGGATTCAGATAGAGCAGCATATCGCACACAATCCTTCCCCATGAAATCCCCAGTACATCATTGTCCTGTATGGTGCGCTGCAGATACTGCGCGCCTTCCAAAGCGACAATTTTCCGTTTGGCGGAAGGAGAACGATAATATTTCTCATTCAATGTCCTGGGAGCGATTACTACCTCTTTCAACTCAAAAACATTTTTAATCTCTTCTGAGAGAAGCACACATTCTCCACAGGCTTCATCAATCACATAGCGAACCAGCTGCTCTTCCTTTGCCTTTTTCAGCAGTCTGGAAACTGTCGTCACAGATATCCCAAGCTGGTCGGCAATGGACTGCTGGGACATACTGCAGGTATAGTACAAATGAGAAGCCTGCATAATCAAGTAAACAGATTGGGTATATACATCCGAAGTCATTTTGATTCCCCTTTCCGTTATCCCCTTTTTCTTTCCTCTTATCTCTCCTTATTCCTCTTGTTTCTCATCTTCCAGTTTCTTCAAACGCATAATCTCCATACCCAGCTCATAATCCACAATCAAAACGTCGATGAGTTTGCCTTTCAACTCGCTGAGTACCGTCTGTGCCTTTTGAGAGCCTGAGGCAATGGTTATCTTAGTGTCTATTTTCTTGTATTTTTCCAAATCAATGGAAATCATTCTGTCCCTTAAGTCCGTCTCGCATTCCTTCCCGTCACGGTCAATAAAGCGCAGGGCAATATCTCCCACTACATTTTTTTCCTGCAGTTTCTTCAGTTCCTCTTCTGTCATAAATTCCGGTTTGGCTAAAACGGAACATAAATCGGGATAGAACGAACCTGTACCTGTAATGGCAATGTTAATTTCGTCAAATTTCTGATATACCTTTTGTATATTTTTTTCCTGTTTGATAATATCTGCCGTCTGTTTGCTGCTCATAAGGGCTTCTGTCAGCAGAGGGTAGTTTGTTCCGGAAAATGCTTTGGAAATTCTTGTCACCAGCGTTCTCACATCCAGCTCACTATCGCAAAACGCAATGCTGCCGTGAAGGGTCACAAAAGTTGCCCCCACTTTCTGCGCCGGGTTCAGATAATTAATTAAGTGGTAGATAGTGCTTCCCCAGGTGATTCCCAGCACATCATTGTCCTTAATAATCCGCTGAAGATAACGTGCCCCTTCCAGAGCCACCAGCTTCTTTACACTCTCTTCATCTTTCTCATCCACAATCGCATCTTCTCGTCCATTCTGAATGCCAGGCGCAATCACCACATCCTTCAGGGCAAAGGTTTCCTTTAAAGCCTGCTCCAAATGGATACACTCCACATAAGGGTCCCTTATCACAAACTCAACTATCTTTTCCTCTTTCGCCTTTTTCAGCAGCCTGGAAACTGTCGTAATGGATATTTTCAGACGCTGAGCAATCTCATTCTGGGAAAGATTTTCAATATAATATAAATAAGCAGCTTTCAAAACAAGGAATATTGACTGATTGTACATATCTACGGGCATAATATTTTCACTCCTATTGGGCCTGGGTTCTGTATTGACCTTGCTGCAAAAGCAGCAGGTCCTTTTGGCTTTAAAAGCATAAAACCCAAACTTTCTGTTCTGCTATTACTTCATAATATTGATTCGGGTGTCTAAAGGGTGCGCTGCACCCGCTCTATACCATATATTGATGTGCAAATACATTTGCAATAGCAATATATGGTATGAGCGTAGCACCAAAGGTGCTTTTGACACCCTAAT
>JAAWLS010000070.1 GCA_022798035.1 Lachnospiraceae bacterium
GACAAAGAGAAAAAAAGAAGTTGGAAATCGAAAGTGGGCAGACAGGAAAAAAGCAGATAAATTGTGGTTTGTGCAGTATTTGAACCGCTATTTTTCCTGTCAGGCCGGAGCCGGCAAAGAGAACGGCAGCAGTCACGCACTGGATTATGAGCTGGAGTACTGTATTGGGGGAAAAGGAACGGACCGGGAAAATCTGGAAAAGACGGTAAAAAAATTATTGATTCTGCGGGAGGCGGGTAACTTTGCAGCAATTATGCAGGACGGCGTAAAACAGGCGCAGGCCTTGGAATTAGCTGCAGCTATAGTGGGATTTACCGGACTTCCTCCAGTAATCCAGGCAGTGCAGACAGGGATTCTTTTGGCATGGAGTTACATTGAGAGTATTTTAGACGTCCGCTGTCTGTTGGCAGGCGGGAAAGTTCCGCTGATAAAAAATACAGCAGAGTGGAAAAGTGATATTTCACTTGGACAGAAAGTATTAGGGCAGAAAACAGAGAAAACGGAAGATGAAAATGGAATGGATTACCGGGAATATTTGCAGATTTTGCTGCTGACAGTACAGGAAAAAACGTTGGTAAGCCGCGCTGTGGATGTAATGGAGCAAAATATCAGGATGCTGCCAGGAGAAGAAAATTTCCGCATGGATACCATGGTATACGGTGTCCAGGCAAATGGAATTTATGGTGCTGAGCCGTTGTTTTTGAGTTTTGTCCGTATCGCCAATACAAAAAAAGGGACGTATCATTTTATTAGTGAGGGACAGATTTCATATTAGGCAGATAGAGAAAGGGAGTGTGAAAAAGTGCCTTGGATTATAGGAAAGGAAAGTGAAGAAATCTCTCTCAGGCAAAAAGTTTTCAGACAAAGAAAGTGCAGGTGCGCTTCCTGCTTAAAGGCACTTTTTCACACTCCCTTTTCTGGAAGTCTGACGGTGGAGACAGCTTTGGTGCTGCCAGTGTTTCTCTTTGCAATGACAGCGGTTTTGTATCTGTTTTGGATGATGCAGATTCAATATATTACAAAAAATTCTCTGAATAAAGCGGCAGCGGAAATTTCCTTAAAGAGCCAGGTCTCTGCAAAACAGGCGGAGAATTTGGCAAAAGCAGCGTTTTACAGAGAACTAAAGGCGCAGAAATGTCCTCTTTCCAGAATTGAATTGGGAATTGCAGGATTTTCCTGGAAAAATACCAAGGTGGATGAAGAATATATGGACATGCTGGTTACATATCGTGTAAAGTTTCCCATTTCTTTTTTTGGGCTGAAATCAATGAAATTTTCAGATGGATGCAGAATGCATAGATGGACAGGAAACCATGAGCAGGGAGAAGATAGGAGTTATCAGGAATGGGTCTACATTACGCCTGCCGGCAGTGTATATCATTTGAGCCGGACATGTACGCATCTGAAACTGTCTGTCACATCAGCGGACAGAGAGAGATTAAAAACAGACTTGAAAAAGTATGTGCCCTGCGGCCACTGCGGAAAGAAGAGAGGAGGCACGGTAATCTATGTTACCAGTGAAGGAGACTGTTACCACGTAAAAATTGACTGCAGTGGATTAAAAAGAACGGTGTATATGATACCAAAGGAGCAGGTAAAAGGAAAAAGCGCCTGCTCAAGATGTGGAGGAAAATGAAATGCAAAGATATGTGTTATTAGGATTGCTGGGCTTGTGCAGCTGGGAAGATATCAAAAGTAAAGAACTAACGGTTATTTATATTCTGATGTTCGGTATCGGAGGGATGCTGCTGCATTTGTTTTGTCCAATACACTCTATTTACAGCATTATGTGGGGAATTTTATTGGGAGTGATTCTGATGGTTTTAAGCTGGCTCACCGGCGGAACCATTGGAATGGGAGACGGCATTTTGCTGGTGGTAACAGGCGTATATCTGGGAGGAGCGAATAATCTGGAACTGTTTTTGACAGGACTGCTGCTGGCGGCGTTTTGGTCTCTGGGACTGCTGCTGTTCCACAGAAAAGGGGGCAGGGAAAAAATTGCTTTTGTACCATTTTTACTGGCAGCTTATCTGCTTATGCTGGTAAAGTGAAAGATTAGGTACAAAATATTTTTTGGATTTAAGAGATGTCGGGATAATGGGAGAAAAGCATGAGAAAAATCAAAGGAAGTTTTACAGTAGAAGCTGCGCTGGTACTGCCGATTGCGTTGTTTTGTATTCTTATGGTGCTGGAGGAAGGGTTGGAATTGTACAATAAAACGGTAGAGACAGCCAGGAAGCAGGAAATGTGGAGCGGGTTCTATCCGGCAGAAACTTTTCGAAGGTGGAAATGGTCTGATGATATGATGGAACAGGCGGAGGATATGTTTAAGAAATAGCAGGAGGAGAAAATGGAGACAACATATAGAAGAAATCTGCATAAAAGCTATATGTGTATTACGGAACAAGAAGGATTGTCTAGGGAGTATGAGAGAAAAATATTGGAAAGTCAGAGAGTACCCCATCTTTTAAAAATGCAGACTATGATTGTGGAGGGGCAGGAAAATTATCTGTATGAAATCAGCGGAAAACAGCAGATGGAAGATTATCTATCTGGCAGAAAGATGGATTGTGATATGATTCGAAGGTTTTTATTTGCCGTGGAGGTATTGTGCGGCTCCATGTCTGAGTATTTGCTGCGGGAAGGCGGGATTTGTCTGGAGCCTGAATATATTTATGTCAATCTGGAAGACGATGAAATGTATTTTACATATCTGCCCTTTTGGGAAAAGAGTCTGTCGGAATCTTTTGGGGCCTGTATGGAGTGGATATTGAGAAAAATTGACCATAAAGACCAGGCTGCCGCAGAGTTGGGATATCAAATTTATCAGATGTGCGGCAGGAAGAATATCAATATAAAGAAAATGCTGGAGAATACCAGACAGAGAACAGGTTGGGAAGACAGCAGCGGGAAAGCGGACAGGAAAGAGGAATATCATCAGGCAGAGGAAAACTGGAAAGAGAATGAAATGCCAAAAGAAGAAAGAGGAGCAGATTGCCGCCGAAAGAAAGAGGAAAGTGAGTTTTCAGAGAGGAAGAACAGGCCTAAAGGCGCAGAGGAATGGCAGAGCAGAAAATACGGAGTAAAAAGCGTAAAGGAATGGCAGGTCAGAAAAAACGGGCAAAAAAGTGTAGAGGAACAGCAGAATAAAAAATATATCTGGGAAGAAATGTTTCAGAAAGTGCGGGAATGGGCTGCAAATAAGCTGGTTTCACTGCCTGCCGCCGGTTTCTTCCGTCAGGAAAAGGAAGAGAAAAAGCCCATCTGGATGGAATGGCTGAAGAACAGTATTTGGAAAGAAACGGTTAAGAAGGAATGGAAAGAGAAACGTTCTCAGGGAGAAAGATTTAAGGCAATGAGGCAGAAGAACGAAGCACAGAAAGAAGAAAGCAGTGCAGCCGTTTCCTGTATAGAGGAGAAAAGAGAAGAGGGAGAGATGTTTATACGTCCAACAGAAATTCTCAGCGGAGGACAGCAGAGGACTTTAGGGAAACTGACATATCAGGGAATTCATGGATGCGGGGACATTTGGATTACGAAAGAGACGTTCCTGCTTGGAAAGAGCAGACAGCAGGCAGAGGGAATTATTGATGCGGAAGGAGTCAGCCGTCTGCATGCCAGAATCAGCAAGGAAGGAGAGGTGTACTATCTTGAAGATTTAAATTCTACAAATGGAACTTATCTGAATGAGATTCCGCTTCAATATCGGCAGAAGAAAGAATTGTGCAGAAGCGACCGCATTCGTTTCGGCGCGGAAGAATACTTGTTTTCCTAATTTGCAGGGAGTTGACTTTGCCTCCAAAAGTTTATATACTAAAGGCATTGATAAATTGGGAGGCTTGATATGAAAGTAAATATATATTATGGAGGGCGGGGACTGCTGGACGACCCCACCTTATATGTAATTGATAAAATGCAGGAAGTACTGGAAGAGCTGCGGGTAGAGGTAGAACGTTATAATATTTATGAGCACAAAAACAGTATTTCTACGCTGCCACAGACCATTAAAGATGCCGACGGAATTATTTTGGCAACGACAGTGGAATGGCTGGGAATCGGCGGATATATGCAGCAGTTTTTGGATGCCTGCTGGCTCTACGGTGATAAGGAAAAGATTGCCGCCACTTATATGCAGCCTATTGTAATGTCTACCACCTATGGAGAGCGGGAAGGAGAAATCAGCCTTGCAAATGCCTGGGAAATATTGGGAGGTCTTCCTTGCAGCGGGTTATGCGGCTATGTGGAGAACTTAATTGCCTTTGAGATGAATCGTGACTATACGGTTATCATAGAAAAAAAGGCAGAAAATTTATATCGTACGATTTCGCAGAAGCTGAAAAGCCTGCCAAACAGCAACCAGGCAGTCAGCCAGTCCGTGCTGCGGACGCAGCAGTTAGAGCTAACGCCTCAGGAGAGCGAACAGCTGTCGAAATATGTGTCGGATGACGTCTATGTGAAAAAACAAAAAGAAGATATTGAGGAATTAAGCAGCATGTTTAAAGATATGCTGGGACAGAGTGAAGATGACGAGGACATGGCATATCTGATGGAACTGGAGGCGCATTTTGTGCCTCAGCAGGATTTCACAGCTACTTATCTGTTTATGATTGGGGGCAAGAAAAAGCCGTTGACTGTCGAAGTGCACAATGGTGAACTTCAGGTTCACTATGGGCAGGGAGAGAAAGTGGATGTTTATACGAAGCTGACAACAACAGTTATGGACAATATTATCCAGGGAAGAATGAGTTTCCAGAGAGCTTTCATGACGGGCGAGATGACAGCCAAAGGAAATTTTAAGACTTTGAAAATGCTGGACCAGATATTTATTTTTGATTAAACAGGAGGTTGGCAATGAGAGAGGAAAATTGTATTTTTTGTAAGATTGCTGCAGGGGAGATTCCTTCCAAAACAATTTATGAGGACGAGCAGTTTCGAGTGATTCTTGATATCAGTCCGGCTGTGAGAGGACATGCCCTGATTATTCCAAAAGAGCATTACGCGGATATCTACAGTTTGCCGGAGGAATTGGCGGCTCGTGCCATAGTTTTGGCAAAAAAGCTGGCTGTGCATATGACGGAAATGCTAAAGTGCGATGGATTTAATATTGTACAGAATAATGGGGAAGCAGCAGGACAGACAGTATTTCATTTCCATATGCATCTGATTCCCAGATATCAGGAGGACGGCAACCAGGATAAGCTGTGCTGGAACCACCTAGAGCTGTCCCAGGAAGAGCTAGAGGAAATCTGCCAGAAACTGCGGCAGTAATTTCTGCTTTGAATTACTATAAAGGGCATTTCCCGGCTTCTTATGAAGGTCTGAGAAGTCAGGAAATGCCCTTTTCTAAACTCTTATTTTCGCTGCTTTGCGGCCTGTTCTAAGAGCTGAACGACGGTTTCAACGGAGTTTAGCTGCTCACTTTTTGCCATGGCGTTTATATATTGACTGCGGTCCTGAGACAGCTGACGAATTGCATCCAGCAGAACCACATTGTTTAAATTCTCTTCCTCAATAACCATACTGAAGCCCTGGCGTTCAAAAGAGCGGGCGTTCAGAATCTGGTCTCCCCGGCTGGCGCTGGCGGAAAGAGGAATCAGAATGTTAGGTTTGCGAAGCGCCAGAAGTTCACAGATTGCATTTGCGCCGGCTCTGGAAACGACCAAATCTGCAAGAGCAAACATATCGCTCAATTCTTTATTTGCATATTCAAATTGTGCATATCCCTGGGTACCGCTGAGAGAATTATCCAGATTTCCTTTTCCACAGAGGTGGAGTACCTGATAATCTTTTAATAAATCTGGTAAAATGCTGCGAATTACATCATTGATAAATTGGGAGCCGCTGCTTCCGCCGATTACCATAATAACAGGTTTTCCAGATTTAAAATTACAGTATGTAAGTCCGGCAAGAGAATTTCCGGAGAGCAGTTCTTTCCGAATCGGAGAACCGGTCAGGACGGCTTTGTCGGCAGGAAGATATTTTAATGTCTCGGGGAAGTTGCAGCAGACTTTGCAGGCATTTGGAATGGCCAGCTTATTGGCAAGGCCTGGGGTAATGTCTGATTCGTGGATAATAGCGGGGATTTTTCGATGTTTTGCAGCCATTACCACGGGGACAGAGACAAAACCGCCTTTGGAGAATACCACGTCTGGCTTTAATTTCTTTAATAGAGAGCGTGCCTGGCCATAGCCTTTGACTACTTTGAATGGGTCAGAAAAATTTTTCCAGTCAAAGTACCGGCGCAGCTTGCCAGAGGAAATACCGTAGTAGGGAATGTCGTACTGTTCTATCAATTTTCTTTCAATTCCATCATAAGAGCCAATATAATGTATATCATAACCGAGTTCTTTCAATCGGGGGAGTAAGGCAATATTGGGAGTGACATGTCCGGCAGTTCCTCCGCCTGTTAAAACGATTCTTTTCATGGTGACCTCCTGAAATCTGGTTTTTCTTACTATCTTATACTGTTCTTCAAAAAAGTCAAGAGAAGCAGAGTGTCGAAAATTAGGCGGATATGCGATGAAAAAACCGTCTGGAATACTTCACAGATGAGAAAAGAATATTTATAATAAAGTAGGCGGTTTTTAAATTGCCGTCAAAGATTCTCAATGCTTTCCAATGTTTTTAATGGGAGGACAAATGGAGATAGAAACGGCATTATTGCAGAAAGGAAGGGACATGCTTATGGAAACACTCATTAATTTTTGGCAGAAATACGATGGAATTCTGACAGAAGCGGCGGTTCTTTTGATTGGACTGCTGGGAGTGATACTTCTGGCAAGAGTGTTACGGCAGATAAAGAGGTTAAATAAAAACCTTGGAAATATTACAGGAAATGTGCAGGCGTACATGGACGTGATTTTAAAAGAAGAAGCGGAGTACGAAGAAGAACCTGAGATGGTGCAGGCACGCGCAGAAGAAAGAGAAAATAAAGAGACAGAGGAAGCCGCTTTGGAGCGGGAACATCAAAAGATGGAGGACGAAAAATTATTTAATGCCGTACTGCAGGAATACTTTTCTTAAGCCGTCGTTTCTGTTTGACGAAGGGGAATAGATTTGTTACAATATTCCATAAATGAAACAGTGTGAAGGATGAAAACAAAGGAGTGAAAGAATTATGAATTTTTTCACGAACTACCTGTTTGTGCAAAAAAACACACAGAATGGAGGAAATCATGGAAAAAGTATCATTTGATTATGGACGAGCAGCAGGTTTTGTCAGTCAGGAAGAAGTCAGCTATATGGCGAAACTGGTGGAGGATGCCAGAGATGTACTCGTTTCAAAGAGCGGAGCAGGAAATGATTTTTTAGGCTGGCTGGATTTACCGGTAGAGTATGATAGAGAAGAGTTTGAGCGAATAGAGAAAGCGGCTGCAAAGATTCAGGGCGATTCAGAAGTGCTGGTGGTAATCGGAATCGGCGGTTCTTATCTGGGTGCACGGGCGGCCATCGAGTTTTTGAGACATGGATTTTACAATAATGTGTCAAAGGAAATTCGTAAGACACCGGAAATTTATTATGCAGGAAACAGTATCAGCAGCAGATATCTCTCTGAACTGATAGAAGTAATCGGTGAGCGTGATTTTTCAGTGAACATTATCTCCAAGTCGGGAACCACCACAGAACCAGCCATTGCTTTCCGTGTGTTTAAGGAAATGTTGGAGAAAAAATACGGAAAAGAAGGCGCGGCAAAGAGAATCTACGCAACTACAGACAAAGCCAGAGGAGCTTTGAAAAACCTTGCGACGGAAGAAGGCTATGAGAGCTTTGTAGTACCAGATGATGTAGGAGGACGTTTCTCTGTACTGACAGCGGTAGGCCTGCTTCCCATTGCAGTCAGCGGAGCAGATATCGGTAAATTGATGGAAGGCGCAGCGTCAGGGCGTGAACGCGCTTTGAATCAGCCGTTTTCTGAGAATGACGCCATGAAATATGCGGCAGTGCGCAATATTTTGCTGAGAAAAGGCAAAGCAGTTGAAGTGCTGGCCAACTATGAACCAAGTCTCCATTATGTGTCCGAGTGGTGGAAACAGCTCTACGGAGAGAGTGAAGGAAAAGACCAGAAAGGTATTTTCCCAGCCTCTGTAGATTTGACTACAGACCTCCATTCTATGGGACAGTTTATTCAGGATGGTTCCAGAATTATGTTTGAAACTGTAATGAATGTGGAGAAATCACGCTGTACCGTTAAAATTAATGAAGAGCCTGTAGATTTGGACGGCCTGAATTATCTGGCCGGCAAAGACATGGATTTTGTCAACAAAAGCGCCATGAACGGAACAGCTCTGGCCCACACAGATGGAAATGTGCCTAATCTGATGGTAAATATTCCGGAGCAGAATGAGTTTTATCTGGGTGAATTGTTCTATTTCTATGAGTTTGCCTGTGGATTAAGCGGATATCTGCTGGGTGTCAATCCATTCAACCAGCCTGGTGTTGAAAGCTACAAGCGCAATATGTTTGCACTGCTGGGCAAACCAGGATATGAGGCAGAGCGGGAAGAATTGCTGAAGAGATTGTAATGTAATATAATATTGTAATATTTGTAAGAGGAAGTATAATTTAACAATATGGACAGCCGCATTTGCCTATATCGGGAACAGGCAGGTAAAGCAAATTATCAAAACAATATCATTGTTAAGAAGAAAAGGAGTTTTCGGGATACCGGAAGCTCCTTTTTTCTCTATAAAAGAAAAATAATTATGTGCAGGGGTTTTTACGCTCTGCTTCGGTCGGCGCGAAAGGGATATACACAGGATATCCAGCGCCCCTCAAGAGTGAGGGATTTAGGGAGTTGAAGCGGATTTGTCCGCTTTTTCCTAGATAAAAAGGTGTTGTATATGGCTGTGCTGACAAAGAAATTTCGAAAGATGGCTTGACAATTTACAATTTCTTTGCTATAGTGTAACAAGTTCGTAACAATTGTAACAAATTTGAATAAAATAGCATACACAAATTTAAAAATTGGAAGTGTTATTTTAGCAGAACTTCAGGAGGTTAATATGAAATTCGATAAGAAGGTTATGGAAAGCGGA
>JAAWLS010000071.1 GCA_022798035.1 Lachnospiraceae bacterium
CCCGCCGTGCACCAGCACCGGCGTATGCTCCAGGGTCTGAATCAGGTTAGGTTTCAAGGCATCCTTCAGCAGCGCCGCCATAGCTCCTGTCGCCTGCAAATCATCTGCTGTCACAGGTTTTCCCTCAAAATTATAAGCCACAATCATTCGGCCCAGACGTTTCTTCAAATCAGCCATATCCTCCGCCAGACAAAGCACCGCCATAATCTCAGAAGCCACGGTAATCACAAAATGGTCTTCCCGAACCATTCCATCCATTTTATTTCCAAGGCCTACCACGATATTCCGAAGCACACGGTCGTTCATATCCAGACAACGTTTCCAAACCACCTGTCTTGGGTCAATTCCCAGAAGATTTCCCTGCTGAATATGGTTATCCAAAAGAGCCGCCAGCAGATTATTTGCAGAAGTGATGGCGTGGAAATCCCCGGTAAAATGCAGATTCAAATCCTCCATGGGAACCACCTGGGCATATCCTCCTCCGGCCGCCCCGCCTTTGATTCCAAAACAAGGTCCCAAGGAAGGCTCCCGCAGAGCCAGAACTGCTTTTCTGCCCATCTTACCAAAAGCTTCTCCCAATCCCACACTGGTGGTTGTCTTGCCCTCTCCTGCCGGCGTAGGATTGATAGCAGTCACCAGTATCAATTTTCCATCTTCTCTCTCTTTTACGCGCTCCATCAACTCATTGGATAATTTTGCTTTATACTTTCCATACAATTCCAAATCATCTTCCCTGATGCCCAACTGTGCCGCCACATCCTTGATGTGAATCATTTCTGCTTCTTGTGCAATCTGAATGTCTGTCTTCATTTTGACCTCCCATATCTCTGTGTGATTTTGTTTTACAAATGTTCCTCTATATATGTCTCAAATTCTTCCAGCGTCATCTGCACTTTCCTTGGTTTTGTGCCTTCCTCCGGCCCTACCACTCCGGATTCCTCCAACTGGTCCATAATTCTGGCTGCCCTGTTAAATCCTATTTTAAACATGCGCTGCAGCATGCCAATGGAGCCTTTCTCTTTCTCTATCACAAATCTTCCCGCGTCCGCAAAATACGCATCCCGCTCACCCGCGCCGCTGCCGCCTCCGGAAGAAGCGCCAATAGAAACCGTATTTACTTTTTCTTCTATCTCAGAATTATACACCACTGTACTTTGCTTTTTCAAGAAACCCACAACAGATTCCACTTCGGAATCTGATACAAAGGGCCCCTGAACGCGCAGAGGTTTCTGATAGCCCTGCGGATAAAAAAGCATATCTCCGTTTCCCAGCAGTTTTTCCGCTCCGTTCATATCCAGAATCGTTCTGGAATCCACGCCGGAAGACACGGAAAAAGCAATTCTGGAAGGCATATTCGCCTTAATCAAACCTGTGATAACATCCACAGAGGGCCGCTGGGTTGCGATAATCAGATGAATTCCGGCCGCTCTTGCCAGCTGGGCCAAACGGCAGATAGCATCCTCCACATCTCCTGGCGCCACCATCATAAGGTCTGCCAGCTCGTCCACAACAACAACAATCTGTGACAGTTTCTCTGGTTTTGCATATCCTTCCGGCTCATCCATCTGTGCAATTTTCTGATTATACCCTCGCAAATCCCGTACCTGGCAGTCTGCAAATTTTTGATATCGGTCCATCATCTCTGCCACGGCCCAGTGAAGGGCGCCTGCAGCTTTTTTCGGGTCTGTCACTACAGGAATCAACAGATGGGGGATTCCGTTGTACACGCTTAACTCCACCACTTTGGGGTCAATCAGAATCAATTTCACATCATCCGGGTCTGCTTTGTAGAGAATACTCATAATAATGGTGTTGATACACACAGATTTTCCAGAACCTGTGGCTCCCGCTATCAACAGATGAGGCATTTTCGCAATATCAGCCACCACGGCCTGTCCTCCGATGTCTTTTCCCGCCGTAAAGCAGATATTGGATTTGTGCCGCTGAAATTCCTCGGATTCCACCATATCTCGAAACCGCACCATAACATTTTCTTTGTTGGGAACCTCAATTCCAACTGCTGCTTTGCCTGGAATCGGGGCTTCAATTCGGATATCTGTCGCCGCCAGATTTAATTTGATATCGTCTGCTAAATTTACAATTTTGCTTACCTTCACTCCCATTTCCGGCTGCATCTCATAGCGGGTCACACTTGGCCCGCAGCTCACATCGGTGATGGTGACATTCACTCCGAAATTTTTCAAAGTCTGCTGTAATTTTAATGCAGTCTCCTGCAGGTATTTTCTGGAATCTCCTTGGGCCTGCTCTCCTTTTTTCAACAGTGAAAGGGGTGGGAAAATATGCTCTGGTTTGGAAATTCTTCTCTGGCTGTTTCCAAAATCTGCCTCTCTTTGAGTCCCCATTTCCTCCTTGCGCGCGGAATCTGTCTCTTTTTTGGTCCCCATTTCCTCTCTGCTCACAGAATCTGCCTTGGCCTCTGCCCCGAAATTCTCTTCTCTTTCTCTCGATAAAGATGATTCCTCTGCCCTTGCTGCAGATTCTTTCTCTGTATCTGCCTCCATCAGAGAGTTTAGCACATCTTCCAGCTCAAACTCTTGCTCAGATACATGTCCGTCTGCCTGTTCTTCAGCTGCCCTTGAAATAATTGCTGACTCAAGGCCTGCAAATACTTCATCCGAAATATCAAAATCATGCAGTATGTCATTCTGTAAGCTGTCTGCAGCCTCTTTCTCCGCCGCACCAAAAGGCTCAGGCGTAATGACAACTGGTTCTTCCCGGGCCAGCAGCACCTCTGTTTCTCCTGTTTCCAATGGCCACTCTCGTTCTTCCTTTAACAATTCTCCCTGCTTCTTCTCGGATGCCAGACCGCTGCGCCTCGGCATTTTATGTACTTTTTCCACTACCACCGGTTCCGATAATATGGATTGAGGCTGGCTCTTTGTCGTTTTGACTGGAATGTCCACAACAGGCACAGCAGACATTTTTTCCTTTTTTTCCCATCCCACTACATGTTTCATTGTTTTAGGAGGAACTTCTTCTTTTTTATTGGCAAATAACTTTTCTTTCAGCTCCTTGGAAAATGCTTCTGTCTCAATGGGCAGTTTCAGCTCACTGATATTGTCAGAGTGCTCTGGTGATACCGGCTGGATTCTCGTATCAAGGGCAACTCCCTCTACTTTTCGGTCCATTCTCCTCTGATTTCTCTCTTCTCTTCTCAGTTCTTTTACTTCTCTGCGCCTTGCGGCATCCTCTCTAGCCGTATCATAAACTTTCCGGCTGCTTTTTTTCACACCACCCAAAAAAGAGCGCTCTGTCAAAAGCACCAGAGAAATAATCAAAGCGATAATATCCACCACATAAGTCCCTGCTTTTCCAATAGCAGGACAAAAGAACATAGCCAGCAGGCCGCCTAATGCTCCGCCGCCGCTTTTGTGCTCCGCTGCATATTGAAAGGATTTCTGTAACTGGTAAGTTTCAGAATCTCCTGCCACCAGTTCCATAAACAGGCATAAAAATGACACAAACACTGCGCCTGCCGTTATTTTTACAATCGCAATCCCATTATCCCGGTTCGACACCATAAATGCCGCTCCCACAAAAAAACAGATGGGAAATATGTATGCTGCCATTCCCAACACACCGAAGCAAAAACCGCTCACTTTTGTTCCCACAAAACCGCCGACTCCGAGATTGCTGAGAAATAATATGATACACACTGCCAGAATAATGAGAAGTACTACCTCGCTTCCAAAAGATACTTCCTGGCTTCCTCCTTTTTTGCGGTTTCCTCTCTTCCCGGAGGTGTTCTTTCCTCCGGTACTTCGGGTATTTTTCTTCCTTGCTGTGCTTTTAGGTTTTGATGCCATTCTATTTCCTCCAAACTATCCTTTATTCCCACAGAACTGCACTTCTGTCTTTTATCACAGAATTTTCTCTTCTAGCTGCGCTTTGATTTTCTCTATCCTGACACAGATTTTTCCTCTATCAGCGCTTTGATTTTTTATCCTGACAGAGATTCGTTCTTTTACATTGCGCTTTGATTTTCCTTATCTTGGCACATTATTTATAGTTTAGCACATTCAGTCCAAATTGTCATTACTACTTTCTTCTATCATTTGATGCAGTTTTTTCATTGCCTCGTCAATTCCCCCCACTTCATTGATAATTCCCTCGGCCACTGCCTGGTTTCCCACCAGAATAGTACCCAAATCTTTCGTCAGCATGCTGGTATTCATCATCATTTTTTCCAGCTGTTCCTGGGTTGCAAAGCAATGTTCTGCGATAAATCCCGTAATTCTGTCCTGCATCTGCTGGAAATAATCGTAAGTCTGAGGCGCCCCAATCACCAGCCCATTCAGCCGCACCGGATGAATTACCATTGTTCCCGTAGGGACAATATAAGAGTAATCAGTGGAAACTGCCAAAGGAACTCCAATAGAATGACTTCCGCCCAGCACCAGAGAAACCGTCGGTTTGCTTAAAGACGATATCATCTCCGCAATCGCCAAACCGGATTCCACATCGCCGCCCACCGTATTGATAATCACCATAACACCGTCCACACTCTCGTCATCTTCAATGGAGGCAAGTTTGGGCAGTACATGTTCATATTTTGTCGTCTTAGTATTCGGAGAGAGGCTTTCATGACCTTCAATTTCTCCTATAATTGATAAGAGATGGATTTTATGGTGCAGCCTTCCCTGCTCTAAAGTAAGCTGGCCCATCTCTTTGATTTCTTCATTTTCATTCTTTGTCTTTTCCTGTTGTTTCAGATTTTCTTCCATAATAAATCCCCTTTCTGCTTCTGCATCTTTGGCATCTCTTCATCAGTATGGGATTTTTCACAGAAATTTATACGCAAAAACAGATGCAATGATAAATTGCACCTGTCTTTTATCTTGCAGGATTAGGGCGCACTTTCCTGACACCCTAATCCTCATAGGAAATTTCCTATAAGATAAAAATATTACCATGCTGCTGCGAAAAAACACGTCGCAGCAGCCACATTTTAACATTCGCCCATCAAATATTTATACAGGCCTTCGTAGCGGAATTTTGAAGCATTCCAGGAATAATCATTTGCCATGGCACGGTCTATCATCTGATTCCACTGACGTTTTTTATCGAAATAAATGTGTTTGGAATAGTTGATTACATTGAGCATCTCCTCGCCATTGTAGTTGGAAAAAGAGAATCCATCTCCCACGTTGTCATATTCATTGTAGGCCTGAACTGTATCTTTCAGCCCGCCGGTCTCACGTACAATCGGAATGGTTCCATAGCGGAAAGAAATCATCTGAGTCAGCCCGCAGGGTTCAAATCTGGAAGGCATCAAAAATGCATCTGCCGCACCGTACAGTTTATGTGCCAAGTCATCCGAATAACAGATATTTGCAGAAATTTTATCTGGATATTTCCATGCAAAATGGCGGAACATGTTCTCATACTGAGCATCTCCAGTTCCAATGACAACCAGCTGTGTATAGTCGTCAATGATACGCTCAATTACATAATTGATTAAATCCAGTCCTTTCTGGTCCGTCAAACGGGAAATCAATCCAATCATATAACGCTTTTTATCCACTGCAAGCCCAAGTTCCTGCTGAAGTCTCTCTTTGTTCAGAGCCTTCTTCTTCCTATGGTCTTCCGGCCCATAATTCACATAGAGCTTCTCATCGGTCGCAGGATTGTATACATTGTAATCAATACCGTTTACAATGCCCTGCATGTCCATATGTCTGGCAGAGAGAAGTCCATTCAATCCCTCTCCGTAATAATCGGTCTGTATCTCCTGGGCGTATGTGTCGCTGACTGTTGTGATATAGTCTGCATATACCAGACCGCCTTTTAACATATTGGCGTCTTTCTTGAATTCCAGTTTATCCGGTACAAACAAGTCCGCAGAAAATCCTGTCAGGCCTTTCATAGTTTTTACATCCCATATTCCCTGGAATTTCAGATTGTGAATTGTCATAATGGACTTCATACCCCAGAAAAACATATCCCCCTGAAATTCTGTTCTTAAATACACAGGAATGAAGCCTGTCTCCCAGTCATGACAGTGAATAATCTGCGGCTGAAAATTAATCAGCGGAAGCATGGAGAGCACTGCCTTGTCAAAGAAAATAAATTTTTCCACATCAAATCGAATATCGCCATAGGGCAGAAAACAGTCAAAATATTCCTGATTATCCACAAAATAATATGTGATTCCGTCCATTTTATACTGCAGAATTCCCACATACTTATTCTGTATGTAACTTCCGCAGCTCATATAAAAATGAGTCACATACTCAAACTGATTTCTCCATTTTTCCGGAATACAGGTATAATTTGGAATGACAACTCGAATATCCCAATCTTTTTTGTCAAATTCCTTGGGCAATGCCCCGCATACATCAGCTAATCCTCCTGTTTTGATAAAAGGTACGCACTCAGACGCTGCAAACAGAATTTTTCTCATGGCTACTCCTCCAAAATCAATTATTTTTTATAACTATTCAGCCCCTCGAAAACAGCAGTTCAAAATGTTCAAATTTATTTGAAAAGGAATGAATTACTATTTTCAAAGAGGTGGGCTCCTAAGCGGCAGACAACTACCTCCTTAGAGATAAATACAGCTTTGCCGGCATATCTTGGCCTGGAGTTCTGAATAGCTGCTTTAAGATATATCCTCCAATGCCTGCTCCAAATCAGAAATGATATCCTGAGCATTCTCAATGCCAACAGACAAACGAATCAAGTCCGGCGCTACGCCTGCCTCCACCAGCTGTTCATCCGTCATCTGGCGGTGAGTATGGCTGGCTGGGTGAAGAACACAAGTCCTGGCATCTGCCACATGAGTGACAATGGCAATCATTTTTAACTTATCCATAAATTCCACAGAAGCTTTTCTTCCGCCTTTTAATCCGAAGGAAATGACGCCGCAGGTTCCGTTCGGCATGTATTTCTGGGCCAAATCATAGTACTTATTGTCCTTTAATCCGGCAAAATTCACCCAGGCCGTCTTCTCATTGCTGTTCAAAAACTCTGCCACTTTTCTGGCGTTTTCACAATGCCTCGGCATTCTAAGATGCAGCGTTTCCAGCCCTACATTCAATAAAAATGCATTCTGCGGTGACTGAATAGAGCCTAAATCACGCATTATCTGGCTGGTAGCCTTGGTGATATAAGCTGCTTTACCAAATTTCTCCGTGTAGACAATTCCATGATATGTGTCATCTGGCTGCGTCAGACCTGGAAACTTATCTGCATACTGATTCCAGTCAAAATTACCGCTGTCAACAATGCATCCTCCCACGCACATTGCATGACCATCCATATATTTTGTGGTAGAGTGAGTCACAATATCTGCGCCCCACTCAAAGGGACGGCAATTAATCGGCGTTGCAAACGTATTATCCACTATCAGAGGAACCCCGTGGTCATGAGCAGACTTTGCAAACTTTTCAATGTCCAGCACCACCAACGCAGGATTTGCAATAGTCTCTGCAAACAGTACCTTCGTATTAGGGCGAAAAGCCTGTGAAATCTCCTCCAAAGAAGCATCTGGGTCAATAAAAGTACACTCAATGCCTTGTTTCTTAAGCGTTGCCCCGAAAAGATTAAAGGTGCCTCCATAAACAGTAGAAGAACATATCATATGGTCTCCTGCCTCGCAAATATTAAACACAGCATAATAATTTGCCGCCTGTCCAGAGGATGTCAACATAGCCGCCACTCCTCCCTCCAGCTCACAAATCTTTTCTGCCACTGCGTCATTTGTGGGATTCTGCAGTCTGGTATAAAAGTACCCGCTGTCCTCCAAGTCAAACAGTCTGCCCATCTGGTCGCTGGTATCATACTTGAAAGTAGTACTCTGGTAAATGGGGAGTACTCTGGGCTCTCCCTTCTTGGGATGCCAGCCAGACTGGATGCATTTTGTTTCTATCTGGTAATTACTCATGTGCCACTTCCTCCTGTAGGTGTAACAATCACCTTTTTCAAACATACCCAGGCGACTGCCAGAAATTTCTTTTACACAATTTTAGCACACATGTCAAATTTATGCTAGAGTATATTCTCATTTTACGTGATGCACATATTATTTTTATGTTATGGAAAAGATATTTTCACGTTCTAATACCTCAATCCCATAATAGAACAAAGTGGCAGGCCCTGCGCATAATTATTTTTATCTATCGGAAAACACTTTTACATTTTAACTCAACAACGTTTTTCTAAGTAAGAAAAAAGAAGATTTGCAGCCAGACAGCTGGTTTGCAAATCCTCTTTTTTCATTCATGAATTATCACTGTAAAACATTTTTAATCTAAATCTATATTTATGTGCTCTGTAGCCCGTGCGTCATAACCTGAATCCATATTATTAGCAGCACCCAAAGCGTATTCTGCACGAAGTATAAATCTGGCAACAAGCTGTTTGAGCATGTCTGCCTGTTCGGAAAGCTCCTGGCTGGCCGCTGCACTTTCCTCTGCAGTAGCTGAATTGGTCTGTACCACGCTGGAAATCTGGTCTACGCCCAAAGTAACCTGCTCTACAGCGCTTGCCTGCTCTTCTGCTGCGTCTGCAATCTGGTCTACCTTGTCGGAAGCCATGCGAACGCCTTCCACTACTTTTATCAGAGACTGCGCCGTTGAATCTGCAATCTTTGTACCACGCGCAACCGCCTTGATAGAGCTTTCAATCAGCTCTGCCGTATTCTTGGATGCTTCTGAACTCTTACCTGCCAAATTCCGCACTTCGTCTGCAACCACAGCAAACCCTTTTCCTGCAATACCTGCACGGGATGCCTCTACTGCCGCATTGAGAGCCAGTATATTGGTCTGGAAAGCAATATCCTCAATGGTTTTGATAATCTTTCCAATTTCATCTGAGGTACGTGTAATCTCTTCCATAGCGTTCATCATATCACGCATCTGCTCATTGCATTCTTCCACTTCATCACCAGCCGCATTTGACTGTTTCCGTGCTTCCAATGCATTCTCTGCTGTGTCTTTCACCTGGTTCGAAATTCCTGCAATGGTAGTCGCCAGCTCTTCCACAGCAGCAGCCTGTTCTGTT
>JAAWLS010000072.1 GCA_022798035.1 Lachnospiraceae bacterium
CCGTGACAAGGCTCCCATTGTGGTTCACGCCCGCCTCTGCAATAATTATAATACTCATAAAACTTCCTCATATTTTTCACATGGGCTTTGCCGGAACACCTGCCACTTTGCAGCCGGATTCCATATTTTTTACAATCACGCTTCCGGCTCCGGCAGTCACAGCATCACCAATGGTAATCCCTTGTATCACTCTGGTGCCTAATCCAATGTCGCATTGACTGCCGATGGCCACATGTCCGGCCAGTTTCACGTCTGGGCTTAAAGTTGTAAAATCTCCAATTATTCCGTCATGGCACACCAGAGAGCCCATATTGAGAAACACAAAGTTTCCTAATATTACATTAGTGGATATCCGGCAGTCCATGGAGAGAATACAGCCCTGCCCCATTTTTACATCAGCGCAGATTCTGGTGTCCCCCAGGATAAGATTGGGGAATCTCAATTTTGAGTTCCCCATAAGCTTCTCTGCAATCTTTCTGCGCAGTCCTGGCTCTCCCACGCATACTGCCACATTCATTTCCTGCTGCATTGCCAGCAGATAGCTGTCATCTCCAAGATATGGACAGACGGCATTCCCCACAAAAATGTCTGACGTGCCGTCCTCGATACGAGGTTCTAAATCCACATAGCCGATTACATTCCATGTCATTTCTTCTCTCTGATTCATTTCTTCTATCTGCCAGAAGAGTTCCCGCATACATCCTCCGGAACCGGCTAAAATCAAATCTTGTCTCATTCTGCTGTCACTTCTTTTGCCGCTTCTCCAAGAGCTTCAAATACCGGGATTATTTCCGTAAATTTCTCTGCCAGCTGCGCATCGTTTTTTGAGGCGATTGCACCATTCAGGGCCTCTATTTTTTCGTTGAACATATCTTTATCCATACGGACTTTGTTCTCATTCAGCAATTCCATCGTGCCGTTATATACCTGAATTTCCCAGTTCATAGCCTGCAGAATATCTTCCAAAAATGCTCCCGTATCTTCCAGGCGTTCTCCGGATAACTCTTTTACGATAATGTTCATGTTCTTTACCAGGCGTACATTGAACTCCAGCAATGTCTCCAATGCCTCTTTCTGTTCTGCTCTGTTCTCAATCATTTTCTCATCCTCCTGATTATTCCTATATTTCTTTTGAAATGGCTTCTCTTATCATCTTTGCCATATAATCAATCATTGGTTCCGTCATGCCTGGATAAACTCCAACCCAAAAACTGCGTTCCATAACGCTGTCTGTCTGGGCCAATGTACCTGCCACCCGGTATCCCTGCCCCGCCTTTCGCATTTCATCAAAACAGGGCTGCTTCACCAGATTTCCGGCAAACAGCATTCTGGTCTGGACCCCATGTTCCTCCAGATAGCTGAGCACCTGATTCTTATCCACACCCTCCCGGCAGGTAATCAAAAAGCCAAACCAGGATGGATTGGAATTCTCACAGGCCTCCGGCAGAATCAGTTTATCCTCCAAATCCAGCAATTGCTCCTTCAAACGGTTAAAATTACTCCTGCGGCGCTTTACGAATTCCGGCAGTTTCTTTAACTGGGCGCATCCAATTGCCGCCTGTAAATCAGTGGCTTTCAGATTATATCCAAAATGAGAATAGACGTACTTATGGTCATAGCCCATGGGCAGCTCCCCATACTGTCTCTCAAAACGATGTCCGCAGAGATTGTCCTGTCCGGAAGGGCACATACAGTCTCTTCCCCAGTCCCGCAGAGAACGGATAATTTTGTGCAGCAGCGGATTATCTGTATAGACGGCGCCTCCTTCTCCCATAGTCATATGATGAGGCGGATAAAAGCTGCTGGTTCCAATATCACCAATACTTCCCGTTTTTTTCCAGACGCCGTTCAGACAGTATTCACTGCCCAGAGCATCGCAGTTGTCCTCCACCAGCCACAGCTTGTGACGTTCACAGAACTCCTTTACTGCCTGCAAATCAAACGGATTCCCCAGAGTGTGGGCGAGCATTACGGCCTTTGTCTTTTCTGACAAAGCCTGCTCCAGCAAATTTACATCAATATTATATTGCGGAATAGTCAAATCTAAAAAAACCGGAACTGCCCCATACTGAATGTAAGGAGTGACCGTAGTGGGAAATCCTGCCGCCACCGTAATAATCTCATCTCCCCGCTGAATGCGTCTCTCCTGCAGCAATGGTGAGGTCAACGCCATAAATGCCAGCAGATTTGCAGAAGAACCGGAATTAACCAGGGAACAGTATTTCACACCGATATACTCTGCCAGTTCCTCTTCAAAGTTTTCTGTATAACGTCCAGAGGTAAGCCAGAACTCCAGGGCACTGTCCGTCAGATTCCGCATTTCCTCCTGGTCATACACCCTGGAAGCATAAGAAATCCGCTCACCTTCCTGATAGTCTGCTTTCTTTTGATGGAACGTCCTGTAATATTCTTCTACCATAGATAGAATTTCTTCTCTTGCCTCTGCTTCTGTCTTATGTTCAAACATTACCTATCATCCTCTCTAAACTTTCCAGGGCGCCTTTTCGCTGTTCCAAAGTTTCTCCAGATACTCCCTGTCATGTATGTTATCCATAGGAGACCAGAAACCGGAATGCTTATAGGCTGCCATCTGTCCGTCTGCGGCAAGCCTTTCAAAAGGTTCTCTTTCCAGCATAGCGCTTCCATCTCCCAAATATTTATATACGGAAGGTTCCATTACCATAAAACCAATATTAACCCAGGCCTGGTCTGCGCGGGCCTTCTCCTGAAAGCCCAGCACCTGGTTTCCAGTGTCATCCAGCTGCAATGCCCCAAACCGGCCCTCCGGCTGTGTCGTGGAAATCGTAACTGTTTTCTTCTGCTCTCTGTGAAACTGCAGCAATTTAGGAATATCCACATCGGAAACGCCGTCTCCATAAGTCAGCATAAAGGGCTCTTCGCCGATATAATCCCGGACTCTCAGAATTCTTCCTGCCGTTAAAGTCTCAAGCCCTGTGTCTACCAGCGTCACCTTCCAGGGCTCGCTGTTTTTATCCAGCACCTGGACTTTCTGGTTCCTCAGGCTAATCTTCAGCTGGCTGTTATTCTGATAATAATTCACAAAATACTCTTTTATCATATGCCCTTTATATCCGCAGCATACGATAAATTCCTGAAATCCATAGGCGGCATACTGTCTCATAATATGCCACAGAATCGGCTTTCCTCCAATTTTCACCATGGGTTTTGGACGAAGCCTGGATTCCTCACTGATTCGTGTTCCTTTTCCACCTGCTAAAATAACTACTTTCATATTTGATACTCTTTCGTTATGATAGAAATTCTTCTATCTGATGTTCCATGCAATTTCTGATATCTTTCTGATTCTGGTATACTCTGGTCCATTCTACTGTTTTGTCCACTGCTGTCTGAATATTCCATTTCGGCTGCCATCCAATTCTGGCTTTTATCAGAGAACAATCCAGTTTTAAGAAGGACGCCTCATGAGGGCCATTTTCACAGAGATTTTTCCAACTCATCCCTTCTCCCCAGGACTGGCAGAATAAGTCCGTCAGTTCCCCTACGGTAATGCAGTCTGCCTCAGCAGGACCTACGTTATAATATCCTTGTTTTTCAATTGATACTGTCTGCTGTTCTACAATGCTTAAGTAAGCCGCCAAAGGTTCCAGCACATGTTGGAAAGGCCGGATGGAGTATGGATTTCTCAAGATAATCTCTTCTCCTGCCAATGCAGCCCGGACACAGTCCGGTATAATACGGTCTCTGGCAAAATCCCCTCCGCCGATTACATTTCCGGCTCTGGCGGTAGACACTGCAACGCTCTGCCCATCAAAAAAAGATTTTTTATAACTGTGGGTCACAAGTTCAGAACACGATTTGCTGTTGGAATAAGGGTCGTATCCATCCAAAGCATCCGTTTCCCGATACCCCCAATTCCATTCTCTGTTTTCGTATACTTTATCTGTAGTTACATTTAATACTGACTTCACACTCTTTGTATTCCGCACGCATTCCAGAAGATGCACCGTTCCCATAACGTTTGTCTCGTAGGTGTAAACTGGATATTCATAGCTTTCCCGCACAATAGGCTGAGCCGCCATATGTATCACAAGTTCCGGCTGATATTTGTCAAATGCGGATTTGAGACTTTGATAATCTCTGACGTCTCCTTCCAAATCTATTATGCCGTTTCCTGCACCGGATAATTGAAAGAGATTTTCTCCGGCTTGAGGCTTCAATGCATAGCCAATGACACGAGCGCCCATCATCTGCAGCATGACGCTGAGCCAGGCGCCCTTAAATCCCGTGTGGCCAGTTATCAATATCGTTTTGTTTTGGTAAAAGTTCGACACTTGATTCCTCCATGAATGTTCATTGATATCTCCAAGATATCTGTTATGTGACGGGTGATTTGCAGCATTTGCCGCTTAACAGTTCAGTTCACGTTATTCACAACGGGCCTCCGGCTTACTGAACTGTTCTCACCATATATATTATCGTAAATATTTTCTATTAACTTAATATTATGACAACATGAATTGCTTCTCTACAGCCAGCCTCCACAATTCCACACGCATTTGGAATCCATTGATTTTCCAGAGAAAATCTCTACTTCCTCATGCGCCTGTAAGTCACTGGCCAGAAACGAATTCTTGATTTTAACCCTGATATCATATTACGTTCCTATCAGTACTTCTTTTCCGCAAAAAGCAAAACCATATTTCCGGATTCGTTCTTTTGAAATTCCTTTAGCTATAAGAGAGACTGCATACTTCTTTTCTTCTATTTGTCGTAAAGCTTCTGCCACTGTGTCGGAAAGTCCCTGTTCTTTTCTTTCATTCTGCACTTTAAACTCCAGAATAATGGCATCATCCTTGTATTTTTTTGGTTCCAGCATCACATCATACCACTTTTTGACATCTTGCTTCTTATCTGATAAGTCAAACTCTTCCAATGCAGCAAAAACTTCTTCTTCCATAAATCCAAAGCAATCTGCATATTTCTCTGACGTAGTTGTTATCACTTCAAGGTTATTCAAATCTGAAAATATAGATTCTTTGCTCACTTTCGTAATCCCCGTCATAATTCCACGTTCCAGATAAGGGTTTGTTTTAAAGGCGGAATGGAACATACTGCGGATAAAAACTACCATCTCCTCCCAATATCCATTTACGTATGCTTCCTGCATGGGAGTATCATACTCATCCAGCAAAATAATAACTTTTTTTCCATAATATTGATATAAAAATTTCGATAACTGATAAATAGAAATAGATATATCTACTTCGCCCATGGACTCTGTCACACGATACATGTATTCCTTGTCCGCTATAGAAAGTTTATCACTCTCCAGTAAAAATTCATAATCTGAGTATAAATTCAGAATCAACCAGCAAATTTTCTGCCTCATCGTTTCATAGGAAGTTTCTTTCACATTTGCAAAGGAAAGATTGATAATAGGATATGTTCCCTGCAATTTTCTGTACGCTTCCTCCTGCCACACCATAAGTCCTTCAAACAAGTCTCCTCTGTGAGCATAATTGATAGAAAAAAATTTTTCCAGCATACTCATATTTAACGTTTTACCAAATCTCCGAGGACGGGCAATCAATGTTACATCATCTTCTGATTCCCACCACTCCTTGATAAAATTTGTCTTATCCACATAAAAATTGTTATGAATTCTTATTTTTTCAAAATCCTGACGCCCTATTCCGACTGTTCTTGCCATGAATCCCTCCAAATGAAAAATCCGCTATACTATCATCGTACAACGAAAATTTAGACAAACAAAGATGTCAGTTATTTAATGTTCGCTGTCCCAGCTACAGTATAGCGGATTTCCCGTAAAATTACAACTTTAACCCTTTTTCTTCCAACAGCAGTTTTCCTGCAAGAGCTTTACACTGCAGAGAAAATAATTCCACAATATCTTTTACACTCTCTTCTTTTGCATTACTCTGGCTCATGGCTTTCTGAACCATCTCATTCCACGCCATGCCCTCCAGCCGCTTTGAGAACTGACGTGTGAATTTTTCAAATTTCTGCTGCAGAAATCTTATATCAGTCTCAGATAACTTCTCTATTTTCCCTGCATCCCTGTCTGCCAGAGCCGCCATCTGATATAGTTCATACACTGCATCCAGCCTAACCGTCTGCTCATCCGGGTATTCCAAGTCAAATTCTAATTCTTCCCCTTCGCCCTCCTGAATCAGGGAAATGCCAAAATCTTCTTCCATCTTTTGCAGCATTCCGCGGGTACGGGCATACCAGGTGTGGCCTTGCACTTTCCGATAACCATTTTCCACCATTTCCATTGCTTCTTCTGGATGGGATAATAAATATTTGATTCGTTCCGGAAGCGCATCAATCTCTTTCAAAGAAAAAATCAGCAGTTCCTTATCATTCTCAAAATTTTCTACAATAAATTTACTTTCATCTGTCACTGCAACTGCTTTACTCAGCATGGCCGCTGCAATTCGCTCCTGAAAAGCATCCTTAAACCAGGGCATAATGTTCAAAGAAATTTTCGCGTTTGCCAGGGCTTTTTCTGCCGCGTAAGCTCCGCCTTCATGAATAATGAGATTTTCCTTATGTTCTGCATGAAAATTCTCCCAGCCCTGCCCAAATATATGAATCTTTAATCCGCTGTCAATCAGAGTGCGAATCACTTTATCCCGATAGTAAAAACGAGCATAAAAATCAACCTTTCCAAACTCATACGTCAGTTCTTCAAAATCAGCATCACTTATTTCCTGGCCATATTTTTTCAAAATTCTGTCAAGGCATTCCCACAGCGTGTACTGGGGATTTGCAATGATGTCTTCCAACATATCTTCCAAAAACTTTGCCAGCGCTCCTCCCGGCTCAAACCTGGAGACAAGTTCTTCCTTTATAGCTTCAGGATTCTGATACGTTCCGGTAAATATAATGTCCAGCTCCCGCTCTTCATAAGGTATCTGCTCCGAATAGAAACTTCCAGACAAAGGAATGAATTCTGTATGTTTCACCAGCGGGAAAAACCGCTCTATGTAATCGCAGAAATTCTTGTCACATGTGAATACAACGGTTCTGTCATCTGCCTGATTCAGGCTGTCTCTGATTCCAAAAGGAGGGTCGCATAAATAAATTCCATATATGGTCTGCAGCGGCAGATTTTTTGTGATTCCCCAGCTGCAGCACACACCATTCAAATCCAGTACCGCGTCAAACTTATATTTAGAAATCACATGAGCATATAACTTTGGCTGGGCCAAAGACCACCCATCTATGATACAGGTATTACAACCCATTTTTCGAATGGCTGAAGCCCATTCTTCTATGTAACGCTCTGAGGAACCATATCGCGATACGGTTTTGATTAATAAAATATTTTTTCTTTCCATAAATAAAATCCTTCTGAAAAACGGTTTTTCTCTCCCTCTAATCTTCCCACACTTTCCATGGAGCCTTTTCCTTCATCCACAACCCTTCCAGCCATGTTTTATCCCGGATTGTCTCTATTGGCGACCAAAACCCTTCATGCTGATATGTCTGTACCGCCTTCTCCCGTGTCAGACATTCCATCAGCGTGGAAACTCCGCCTAAAGCTTCTGGTGCAAAATACTGAAAAGCTTCTGGTTCTAACACCATACTGCAGGCATTTACCCACGCATCTTTGGCTCTGGTTTTATCCATAACTCCTTCATATTTCCCCTCTTCATTCAAGGCCAATATTTCATTTCGTCCAGTAGGATGTGCTACTGCAAAAGTGGCAATATCTCCCTGCATTCTGTGCTGTTCCACCATCCCTTGGATATCTATATTTGACAGGCAATCGCCATAGGTTACCAGCACCGTTTTGTCCTCAATATAATCTTTTGCCATGTACAGTCGTTCAATCACAGAAGAATTACGTCCCGTATCAATTACGGATACCTTCCAATCTTCTGTCTGTTTTCGGTGAATCTCCACTTCGTTCGTCTGCAAATCCACGGTAATATCAGACTGATAAATGTAGAAATTCATAAAATACTCTTTTATCACTTCCCCTTTATATCCGGTACAAATAATAAAATCATTATACTCATAATGGGCATATTGCTTCATAATATGCCATAAAATCGGTCTTCCGCCAATTTCTGCCATAGGCTTCGGCATTTTTTCATCTTCTTCTATCAATGTGCTTGGCAGGCCGCCTGCCAGAATAATTACCTTCATTTGATTACCTCTATTCACCCAACTTACAAAAGAACAATCGTATTTTTTGTGTTCATTTTTTCTATCTGCTCTTTGATTTGCTGTCCATTCAGCATAGAACAAACCAATATGGTACAGTTTTTATCTTCCAGATATGCAGGCGGATAAATCGTATAGCCGTACATTTTCCTTCCCTGCTTAATCTTATTGTTATCTACAAATCCTTTTATATTGCACTCTGATAGATTTGTAGCAGCCAGCAGACTCATTACATAAGAGCCTGTTCCCCAGATAATCAATTCTTCTCCCTTTTCCTTCAACGTTTCTATTACAGATTTTACCTGTTCTTCCCGTTCCCGCTGCTTCTGAAAATAGGAACGAACTGCCGTTTCTGTAATTGCATCTTTTTCAGGTATCGCTATCTTATCTGCTTTACGATACACCTGTATTAAGTCTATTCCCTCATGTTTGTGAGCAATTCGTTTCATGCCATGAAGAGCCATCAGGTAATCCAATGATTCCGCTGAAAAATAATTGATATGTTCCAGATTAAAATGATTTGGAATGCTAGTCACATCTTCCCCAATCTGCGAATAATCATGTACGCTTATCATAAAAATGCCGTTCTTTTTCAACATTTTTCTGACATTATCTATCCCTTTTCCCGGAATCAGCAGATGCTCCGCTACTTCAAACAGGAAAATGCAATCATATTTTTCCATCTCTTCCGATGCAGCCTCAGAATAAATACTGGAAACATACGACGCTATCCCTTTTTTCTGCAGACGTCCCACACTATCTTCGGAAGGGTCTGACCCTGTGATATGTGAATATCCATGTTGTTTCAAAGCCACCTCAAACCGGCCGTTTCCCGCTCCT
>JAAWLS010000073.1 GCA_022798035.1 Lachnospiraceae bacterium
AAAGTCCCCACGGAAAAATCCGGGGTTCCCATAAATATCGCTCTCACCCTTTTATGCTTCCTCCTCTTCTTCCTCGTCAGTCACATCGTGAATCACGCCTTCCACCTTCTCCACATACATGTGTCCGTCCAGGTGGTCTATCTCGTGACAGAATGCTCTCGCCAGCAGTTCCTCTCCTTCCATCTCAAACCGCTCCATATTCTCATCCCATGCTTCTATTTTTACATAATGGGGTCTTGTAACTGTTCCCGCCTTGCCTGGAAGGCTTAAGCATCCCTCGTCGCCGGTCTGTTCTCCCCGTGAGGCAATCACGCGGGGATTAATCAACACAATGGGGCCTTCTCCTACGTCAATTACCACAAGCCGTTTTAAAATTCCCACCTGAGGAGCCGCAAGTCCCACTCCATTTGCCTCATACATAGTCTCTAGCATATCGTCAATCAATTCTTTTATTCTGGGAGTTACTTCCTTAATCTCTCTGCATTTTTTTGTCAGTACTTCGTCACCCATCTGACGGATGATTCTCTGTGCCATGTTATTTCCTCCTTCAATCTATCTTAATACTTTCATCACCGCTTCCTTTGCTCAAAAGCCGTTCATAGGATTAAAATCAAACTGTATAATTACTTTGGCAAATTCCCGGTGGCCGTTTACAAACTGTTCCAGTACATCCTTAATCCGTACCAGTTCCTGGTAGTCTGCATGTTTAAAATAAATTACTTTTTTGTATATATCTTTGACTTTCGCAACCGACGCATCTGCCGGTCCAAGCACAGACAAGCCGGATATTTTCCCGTCGTCCTGTGCTTTGCGGACTTTCTTGCCCAGCAGCTCCGCACTCAAAGCGGCTGTCATCTCATCTCCGGAAGCCACAAGCATCACCATCATGTGGCCGCAGGGAGGATAATTCATCAATTCCCTGCCGGCAATCTCTGTTTCATAAAATTTGACGTAATCCTGCTGTCTGGCCAGCTCAATGCAGTAGTGCTCCGGACTGTAAGTCTGAATGATGACTTCTCCCGGCAGTTTTCCTCTTCCTGCCCGGCCGGAGGCCTGAGTCAGAAGCTGAAACGTCCGTTCCGCTCCATGAAAATCACTGACATACAAAGACAAGTCTGCCGCCAGAACCCCAACCAGCGTCACATTGGGAAAATCATGTCCTTTCACAATCATCTGCGTGCCGATTAAAATATCAGCCTCTTGATTGGCAAAGGCAGACAAAATATTCTCATACCCCGCCTTATTTCTGGTGGTGTCAAAATCCATCCGCAGCACTCTGGCCTCCGGAAATTTCCTCTTTACAATCTCCTCCACTTTCTGCGTACCGGCCTTAAAGCCGCTGATGTATTTCGAACCGCACTCCGGGCAGATTTGAGGCACTGCCTCCTCATATCCGCAGTAATGGCATACCATTTTTCCATTGTTGTGCTGGCTCAAAGCCACATCGCAGTGAGGACATTTCAGCACGTGGCCGCAGGCTCTGCAGGAGACAAACCCTGCCATGCCTCTCCGGTTGATAAACAGCATAATCTGCTGATGTTTCTCCAGCCGGTCCGCCATCAATTCTTTCAATCTCTCGCTTAAAATAGAGCGGTTTCCCTGTCTTAATTCTTCCCGCAAATCTACAATTTCACCGCTTGGCAGAGGTTTTTCTTCAATTCTTTTTTCCAGATTCAGCAGCGTATATTCTCCCTGCTGTGCTTTGAAATAACTGTCTATGGACGGGGTGGCAGAACCCAGAACAACGCTTGCACCTGCCATTTTCGCCCGCTCAACCGCCGTTTCCCTGGCGTGATACCTGGGTATGGTCTCGCTTTTATAGCTGGTCTCGTGTTCTTCGTCTATGATGATAACTCCTAAATTTGAAAATGGTGTGAACAACGCAGACCTGGGGCCAATCATCACGTCCAGCTCTCCGCTTTTCGCCCGCTCAAACTGGTCATACCGCTCTCCCGGCGACATTTTGGAATTTAAAATAGACACGCGTTCCCCAAAGCGCTGATAAAAACGTACCACAGTCTGGTAAGTCAGGGCAATCTCCGGTATCAGCACAATTGCCTGTCTGCCGCTTTTTACCACCCGCTCAATCAAGTCTATGTACACAGCAGTTTTTCCGCTTCCTGTCACTCCGTGAATCAGGTAAGTGTGATATTGCTGCTGTTCCCACTCCTGCCAAATCTGTTCCACAATCTGCTGCTGCCCGTCATTTAAAATCAGCCTGCTCTCTTCCCGTTTTAAATCTCCAAAGGGACTGCGGTAAGTCCGTTTTTCCTCCACACCAAGAATCCCCAGCTCTTCCATAGCCCGTATCACAGAGGCAGTAATATTCAATTTTCCTCTCACAGCCTCATAGGGAATCGGATTCTGTTCCAATAGGGCAGAAAGCAGACGGGCCCGGGCTTTGTGATTCTTCTTTTCCAGCAGTGCAAGCTGCTCTTCGGCTTTGTTCCGGCTCAGTTTCAGCTGAATCAAACGCTGCTTTTTTTCCTTTGTTTTCTGCTTGACCGGGAGCACCGTTTTCAGGGCATGATTCATGGTTCCCCCGTAATTTTTCCGCATCCAGCCTGCCAGGGCAATCAGCTGTGATTCAATGGGAATGCTGCCTTCCACCAGGTCGTAAATCTCTTTTATTTTCTCAACATCATATTCCGGCGTATCCGTCAGCTCCACCACGTAGCCTGTGGTTTTCCTCTCTCCGTTTCCAAAAGGAATTTCCACCTGCATCCCCACATCCAATTCTGTCTGCAGGCGCTTCGGCACCCTGTACTGAAAAGTTTTGTCTAATTTTTCGTGTGAAATATCAATAATAATATTGGCAAATTCTGCCATTTATACATCACCTGTCTATCTTTCCCGTGCCAGTTCTTCCAAAACTTCCTGAATCAACACGCGCTCATCCATCGGGTACTTTTGGCCTTTGATTTCCTGATAGTCTTCATGGCCTTTTCCTGCCAGCACAATAATGTCTCCCGGCTGCCCATGCGCAATGGCATACCGGATGGCCTCTTTTCGGTCCGGAATCTCCACAAAATCTCCGCTGGTCTTAGCCATTCCCACTTTGATATCATCTATGATGTCCTGAGGCTCCTCAAATCTGGGATTATCTGATGTGATAATCGTCAAATCTGCCAGCCTGCCGGAAACTTCCCCCATCTCATAGCGGCGCAGTTTGGAACGGTTGCCGCCGCAGCCAAACAGACACACCAAACGCTTGGGCTCATACTCTTTCAGTGTGCCGAGAAGGCTCTCTAAACTCATAGCGTTGTGAGCATAGTCAATCATCAGTGTAAATTCATCTGACACAGGAATCATTTCAATTCTTCCCTTTACCTTTGCTGTCTTTAAGGCCATCTTCATATTTTCTTCTGTCACCTGAAAATGGCGGCAGATAGCAATGGCCGTCAGGGAATTGTACACGCTGAATCTTCCAGGCACGTCAATTTCCACTTCCATATTTACAAGACCCCGGGCTTGATAAGCCACTCCCAGATAACCCGGGCGATTCAGCAGATGGGTATTTTCTGCCCGCAAATCCGCCCCGGGAGAAAATCCAAATGTCTCGAGCTCACATGTATGGCCTTTTATGACCTGCTCACAATGCTCATCATCCACATTGATGATTCCTGTCCGGCACTGGCGAAACAGCAGCCCTTTACACGCCAGATATTCCTCAAAAGAAGCGTGTTCGTTGGGGCCGATATGGTCTGGTTCAATGTTTGTAAAAATTCCCATCTCAAAGGTAAATCCTGCTGTCCGGTGCATCATCAGTCCCTGAGAGGACACTTCCATCACCACACACTGACAGCCTGCTTCCAGCATCTGATGAAAATAATCCTGTACAATATAGGACTCCGGCGTGGTATTATTGGCCGGGATTACTCTGTCTCCGATAACTGCCTCAATGGTTCCAATCAGTCCCACTTTGTAACCTGCCTGCTCTAAAATGGATTTCACCATATAAGTGGTGGTGGTTTTGCCTTTCGTTCCAGTCACTCCGATTACTTTCAATTTCTCAGCGGGATGGCGGAACCAGGCTGCTGAAGTCAGTGCAAGGCCATATCTGGTGTCCTTCACTTTTATCACCGTAAGGGACTCAGGCGCTTCCACCTCTTCCTGCACCAAAACGGCCGCGGCGCCTTTCTCTGCCGCCTCCTTAATATAGACATGCCCGTCTGATACAGTTCCTTTGATACACACAAACAGACATCCCTTGGACACTTTTCTGGAATCGTATACAAGCTCTGTAATCTCTATCTCTATCTCCCCTTGGACTACCGTGTAATCCAGACGTTCCAGCAGATTTTTCAATTTCTCCATGGTATTTTCCTCTTTTCTGAAAACATACTCGTATTATTATATGCTATATTTGAGGTTTTGGCAAGGTTGGGCGAACTTGAGTTTCCATACTTTGTCATCTGTCATGTCAAAAGGTTCCCACCACAAAGTGATGGGAACCTGCTGTACATAAAAATACGGATACTCAAGTGTCCGGCTTCTGCTCAACTGTTCCTGCGGATTTGGATAAGCCGAAGAAGCGCATCGTAATTATCTCCTTCCTCTTCCAAATCAATCATGAGCCATTTTTGTCCATTTCCTTCCTTCGTCTGATAATAGATTTCCTGCAGCTTTCCGGGACACTCCGGCAGTGCTGCCTCCACTGCATCCTTTTCCTTTTTTCCTACCACAATCATCACTGTGACATAAGATTCCCTGGGATATATGGTACACAATGTCTTTCCTGATTTTTTAAATTTAACATTCCATCCTCTTTCCCAGCTGCATGAACTGAATTCTATTTTTTCACTGCATTGATAAGTGCTTTTCATCTCTGAGCAGAATCCTGTAAAAACGGGATTTCCAACATACTGTTCGATTTCTTCCAGGGCCGGGCAGTTGTGCTTATCTTGTAAATCAATCATGTGAATACCTCTTTTCCTAAAATTTCAACAGCAATTCAAAATCTCAGGCCGCAGATAGTTTCTAAAAAATTTAGAAACTATCTGTCAGCTCTGTGTTATAATTTAACTTAGTCTTCCGGTTTCTGCAACATATGCATTGCGTTTTGCAATTGCCTGTCTCCTTCTGAACCGGTAAAAAGAATCAAAAATTTGCAAACCGCTTGAAATTTTTACAATAATTTTATCGTGTAATTATGCAAACAACAAAGCATAACGGAAGGTTTTTTATGAAATATTTACCCATTTTTCAAGAATTATTTGGGTCAGACAGCATCTTTATTATGCTGGTTGGTTTTATCCTCGCATTATTTATCGGTATCAGGATAAACAACACCAGGAAAAATATCATAGGCCTTATTTTTAGCTTCATTTTGTATGCAGTCTGCGAATTGATTTCCAACATATCCCCCGGCTATCTGATTACAGTGACTTTACTTTTTATCGGAACAATTGCCATTGGCGGAATCGCAGGTTTCACGCTCAGCGCAGTAACTGCGTATTTAAAAAAACGGTAAATTTCATCTCGAAGCATGGAAACACAGAGGCGGCCCTAGAGCCAGCCCAATGACTGTTTTAATTTCTCACGGCTCAACAAAATACGATTAATCATCATATCACTTAAAATTGTGATTTCTGCTCCTTCTATTTTTTCACCGTATTTCTTTTCCAGTTCAATCAGAAGCTGGAAATAAAAACGTCCGTACAAATCTGTCAGTATCTCATATTTAAAAGGATAGTAATAGGACAAATTCCCCTGGGTGATATTATATACCATGGCAATTTCCCTGGTGGTCTCTTCAAATCCTTTTTCTAAAAATAATTTTGTGGCTTCTCTGCAAATCATTTGCTTTTTCAATTGTTTCTTTAATATAACACTCCCGCTAAATAAATTTCTCTTATACTTGGGACTGCTCTTATGCCGCGGCGGACCGCTTTTTCAAAGCAAATCGGGCAGGAGACAGATATGATTACTCCTACCTGGTTCGCTGGGTTGTGTTCATAATCACAAACGATATTATTCGGAAATTGCATCACAGAATTCACCAACCTGCCATACGATTTTATCAACTTCATTGCCTTTCAGTATCAGTCTGAAATCCGGCTCAAATTCCGTTTCGGCTTCTTCCAGATAGATAAATTTTCCATTGTAATATACAGTGGACGCTCCGCATTAAAAACAGTTCCTTTTCCATCCATGCATTCCAGGACTTTTACTCATTTTTCGTTTACTGACACGACACATTCTCCTTTTTTCTTAAATTATATAATCAGTCTGTGCCAAAATCAACGTTTTTAAGTCATGACCTATTTTATGACAATTTAACTGGGTAGGACACTTTTTCTAAAAATTTTACAGGGACCGTCGCAAAATACAATGATTCAATAAGATATAGTACAACTGTGCCAATATTTGCACACTATCTTGTGGAATCTGTTATTTTACAACAACCCCTGTGTTATGTTTATCAATAGAGGTCAAAATACCTTTGACTTTAATATTTTTTTATTGCACGTCAACACCGGCACAGCAATGAATGAGGTTACAGAAATCCTCAATCCCGTAAAATTCTTCCGCATGCTCCAGCGTGTACTCTGCAAGTTCCAGCGCACGTTTCTGGACAAGTCCCAAATCTTCTGCATTTTTAATCCGGGCAATCTCGTAAGGCTGGGTCCAGCCTGTGGGTGTTCTGCCTGCCGCAACTATGGCAGCACAGCGGATGCTGTCATAATAAAACGACTTAAAATAAGCATCCGGTTCTATTTTCCGCAGCGTCGGCCGTTTAGGACGATATTTTTTAAATAAAATCCGAAGGGTCTCCCGGCAGCTGTTAAACAAATCACGAATCATGTCAAGGTCATACTGCTGCATGTTAAGCCGCTGCTCATCTGGAACTTCCGGCATTCCCAGCCAGGAGACGTAATTGACGATAAAACTGCCGGCTATCCGTCCCAAATCCTGAAAGAAGGCGGAATAGCCTCCATATTCACAGTCAATAAGGCGTATCTCGCCGGGACCAATCATAATATTTCCCGTATGTAAATCCGTGTGGCAGAAGCATTGCCTCCCGTCGTAAAACCGTGTGCCCATATCGTGAACCAATGCTTTCAATTTCTGATTTGTCACAAGGCGCTGGTGGATTTCCCGGGCAGCTTCTTCATATTTTCTGTTGGGGTCAAACAATGCGCAGCTTTCCTGGAAAAGCAGTTCCAACAGCAGTTTTTTTGGGCCCTGCGCATTAAAAATACGTTCCCACTGTTGTTTGGTCCCTGCATCCAGATACAAATCTGACGTAAAGAACAGCATCTCAGCCAAAAATGCTCCAATACGTATGCCAAAGTCAGGAAACTGCTGCAGCTCTGCCAACTGATACCGCATATTCTTCAGATGGCTGACATCTTCCATGCAAATGATACCCTGTTCCTCATCCTGCAAATATACTTCCGGTGTAATGCTGCTCCAAAACACATCCATCACTATCATTGCCCTTGCTTCCTGAGTGGTACGGCCTTTGGCCGTGGGGCGTATCACGCCCTCATGTTTCAGCAGTGACAAGATATAGGGCATCACTTGCTTGAATACCAGTGACTTGCCGGTATGGACATCCTTCACCTGATATATCAGATTGACCAGCCCTTCCGCATCTTCTCTTCCGGAAGCGATATTTCTGATATCCAATTCCGCATCTGCCAGAAACAATCCGTGCTGTTTCACATAGCGCCCCGCTTCCTGCTCTGTAAATTCTCTGATTCTATCCATGAAGATACCTCCCGTCCAGGATTACCTTTGGAGCATTCGTCCTGTTCAAAATTTCCGCCTGAAGCCTGGCTCTTTTTATAGATAGATTGTAACATACTTTTTTCCATCTAACAATTCATTATTTTTCATTTCAAATCTTTTTATGAACGTATAAATTTTTCTTACAATTGATAACCCGGACACTTTTCTTTGCCTCCTGAATCGCAAGAGAACGTTCCACCGTTGCTGGATAGTTTCCTTCTCCAGCAACGGCTGCTTTTGCCATCCATTTCGGCAGCACATGTATTCTTCCATAAGTCTCTGGTTATTCTGTTATAATAGTACTATACGCATTGCCGCTTGGGAACGGATTATTGGAATATCCAAAATACAACTTCCTCTGTTCTCCAGTTTTTTTGTTTTTGAAATAAGCATAAATCCCCGTTCCAGTTCCTTTTACAGATAAACTTATCTTGGAATTATTTTTCACTTTTTTCGTGCCATTTAATGTAAAACTCTCTATTTTTGAAAGTTTCCATCCCTTCTTCGCTACAATTTTGATTTTCTCATTCTTATTCTTCTTTTGTTTGTTTAAATTGTACTGCCCTGATTTTTCAAAGTTCTTCGCATAATTCTTTTTTCCTATTTTAAATTCTTTACAAGGGCTCTCCCATTTTACAACGGTAATTTTTGTCGTCAGTTTTTTCTTGGCATACTGAAATGTAACTTTTGTTGTCCCTGCCGATTTCGGCTCTATGGAAAGATAACCGTTGGGACCTGCTGAAACTTTCGCTATAGATGGTTTACTGTTTTTGATTTTCGTAATTTTCCCATTTTTCACTGGATTCTGGATGTAGACATAAGCTGTGGTTTGCACTCCATCATATAGCCAAGCTTTTAAGTTTTTTGAAACTTTCGGCGCTGCTGCATGAACGACCACAGAAGGCATCACCTGAATCACCATAAAAAATAACAACAATACTGCCACTGTTTTTTTCGCAATTTTCTTCATAATTTGTACCAAGCCTCAAGCGAAAATGTTGCATTTTCATTTGAGGCGCAAACACAAAGGATGAAAGATGTGTGTTTGCATTTTACCCTTTCTTCTATTTTTCTTTCACCCTTTTCTCTTTCCTCCTTAAATAATAGAACATAACTTCTCGGAATCTCCAGCCCTTATTTCATGGGGCTTTCAGAACCTATTTTTCAAAAATCACCCACTTTTTTGCAAAAACACTTGACAAACCAGTC
>JAAWLS010000074.1 GCA_022798035.1 Lachnospiraceae bacterium
CATATTTTTAAATGCCTCCTCCGATATATTGACTGCCAGATTGGTAATTGTTCTATTCTTTGGTATCCTCTCAAGTTCAGCATAAAATTCCTTCTTAAACAGTTCCATTTCTTCCGCTTCCGATAATTCCTGCGTACTCTCTGCTTTTCCAGTGTCAATTTTTTCCGTACCGTTCACATTCTTTGTGTTTCTCTTTGTTTCCACATTGTTCTGATAATAATTTTGTCCTACCCCACTGATAACCATTTTCAAATCCTCCTTTGATACTACGGCGCCTCTGTTGTTCAGGCCGCTCTTGCTCCCTTGCTGGAAGTCCGGGCATGATACCCAGGCTTCAGGCAGTGTGAGGGAAACGGCAGCGGTGCGTCCGGCCGCCCAATTTCAGGAGCTGACGCCAGGCAGGGTATTTGAGGGAATGGTGACAGACATAAAAAACGGGCAGGTGACTCTTGGATTGAGTGACGGGAGAACTATCTCTGCCCGGATGGAGTCAGGCGTAAATCTGGAAAAAGGCCAGCCCATGCTGTTTGAAGTAAAATCCAGCACAGGAGAGCAGATTGCCATTCATCCTGTGACTCTGGAGAGTGAGCAGAATCCTACGCTTATAAAAGCTTTGGAGGCGGCGGGACTGAAAATCACTCCCAGAAATCTGTCAATGGTCAACCAGATGATGATGGAACAGCTCCCCATTGACAAAAACAGCCTGATGCAGATGGCCCGGGCAGCATCCAGCTTTCCCCAGGCAGATATGCAGGTTCTGGTACAGATGCAGAAAATGGGAATGGTGATTACCGAGAATTCTCTGAATCAGTTTCAGAATTATCAAAACGGCCAGCAGGCGATGCTGCCGGATATGCGCAGTTTGATGGAAGGGCTTGCGAATCTGCCGGAACAGATATTGGGAAATGAGGGCGGATTTGGGGAAAATTTTGTGGTGAATTCAGGGGGACAGAATCCTGGAATCGGACAAATGCTGGGCTTTGGCCAGCAGGTGATGGAAATTTTACTGGCAGGAGGCTCTCAGACAGAGATTCAGGGCGGAGAAAATGCAGCCGTGCAGAATCCGGAAGGCGCAGGCCAGGGGGTACAGAATCCGGAGAGTGCAGGCCAGACGGTCCAGAATCCAGAGAGCCCAGGCCAGTCAGTGCAGAATGGAGGTTTGCAAACCCCAGAGGGCGTCAGTTTGACGCTGCAGGGCGAAGGCGCGCAGAATCCAGAAAATATAGGTCAGACAGTAAATCCGGAAGGTACAGGCCAGTCAGCCCAGAATCCAGAGCTTGTAAATCCGGCCTTGCAAAATTCCAATGAGAGCCAGAAGGTCCAGAATTCAAAGAGCGCAAGCCCAGAGATACAGGGCAGTGTTCAGCAGAATCCGGAAAGCGCAGGCTCAAATCCCATAGAACAAGTTCTGACGAGAGAACAGCAGGAGAATTTTACATCTCTGCTGCAGAAATTTTCTGGCGCAGTGAAAAATGAACAATTGCTGCCCGAGGGACGTTTGAATACAAGTCTGTCTGCAGAGGAAATGCTGCGGCAGGTTATGGGTGCGCTGGAGAACAGTGAAGGCCTAAAGGAGAGCGACGTCAAACAGCTATTTTCCTCCAAAGAATTTAAAAATCTGATGAAACAGGCGATGACGGAACAGTGGCTTCTGACTCCTGAGAAATTAAAAGAAGAGGGAGCAGTCAAAGAGCTGTACCAGCGTTTGAGCAGGCAGATGACGGAGCTTCAGCAAGCGCTTAGTCAGGCAGGAAAAGACGGGGGTACGCTGGCTAAGACGGCTCAGTCGGTGCGGAGCAATCTGGAGTTTATGAATCAGCTGAATCAGATGTACACGTATGTGCAGCTTCCCCTGAAACTGCACCAGCAGAACGCTCACAGTGATTTGTATGTGTACACCAACAAGAAAAATCTCCGGGATAAGGAAGGCGCCCTCTCCGCTTTGCTGCATTTGGATTTGGAGCATCTCGGCTCCACGGATATCTATGTGAAAATGCAGGGTTCCAATATTCAGACAGATTTTTATCTGACAGACGAATTGTCTTACCGCCTGATTACGGATTTTAGGGATGAGCTGGTGAAACGGCTGGAACAGAAAGGCTACAATTGTGAGATAAAAGTAGAAAATAGAAAAGTGCAGCAGAATTCTGTCCAGGACTTTTTAGAGCAGGAGAAACCCGCAGGAAAACTTCATCGGTATTCTTTTGATGTGAAAGCATAGAAATAAGGCAATGAGCAGAAGGGGGCAGAGAGACTTATGGATGGTGCAAGATATAAGAACACGAGAGAACTGGTTACAATGGAGACTGCACCAGGGGAAAAACAAAAGACAGCCGTGGCCATAGCCTACCAGCCGGGAGAGGCGGCGCCGAAAATCATTGCCACTGGAAAAGGATATGTGGCAGAGCGGATTATCGAACAGGCCAAGGAGGATAACATTCCTTTTTACCGGGATGATAAACTGGCTAAAACATTGTCCAAATTGGAAATTGGTGATATGATACCTCCGGAGCTGTATGAGGTGGTGGCGGAAATTTTGGTGTTTGTGGACGATATGGAACGAATGCGGGAAAAATTAAGATAATTGCGGAATGAGAGTCCGGTGAAGCGAAAATGAGGATAGCCGTAGAATGGGAATCTGATGAAGCAAAAATAATCACGGAATGGGAATCACAGACAGAGAGGAAACAGGATTGGGAAAAAAGGGGAACACAAACAGAAGCCGGGGAATGTTCCAGGAAAGCCGGGCGGCTGAATTTCTGGAAGACCAGGGTTATCGGATTCTCCACAGAAATTTCCACAGCAGATACGGGGAGATTGATTTGGTGGCCAGCCAGGGGAGGTATCTGGTATTTGTGGAAGTAAAATACCGGAAAGACGACAGGGGAGGACATCCGCTGGAAGCGGTAGATAAAAGAAAACAACAACGGGTTCGAAAAACGGCGGAGTACTATTGCCTGAAATATGGGCATGGAGAGAGTACATCCTGCCGTTTTGATGTGATTGGAATTCTGGGAGAAGAAATATTTCATATAGAAGATGCGTTCTAAAGAGCAAATTGCTGGAATCATGGAAGTTGGAAAGGAGCAGACATGGAGGGTCGGGAAATGATATTTCACACTGCCGCCAAAGAGCAGATGCCGGTTACCAGGAAAGTGAATACAAAAAACGGAGTTTTTCCATATTTGTACTATCCTCTGCTGGAGGAGACAGGAGTGGTAAAACATTGTTTTACTACCAGATTGGGAGGCGTCAGCAAAGGCATATTTGAAAGTCTGAATCTGAGTTTTTCAAGGGGAGATGACAGAGAAGCGGTGGAGGAGAATTTCCGCCGGGTGTCGGAGGCTCTTGGAACAGAATATGAGAATTTTGTCTTTACGGACCAGACCCACACCACAAATGTAAAGCGTGTGGGGAGAGAAGATGCCGGCAAAGGCCTGATAAGGCAGCGGGATTATCAGGAGATAGACGGGCTGATTACCGATGAGCCGGGGCTGGTGCTGTCTACCTTTTATGCAGATTGTGTGCCCTTGTATTTTGTGGATGCCAATCACCGGGCCATTGGACTGTCCCACTCCGGCTGGAAGGGAACTGCAGGACGCATGGGAAGTGCGACGTTAGAGGCCATGAAGCGGGAGTTTCAGACAGAACCGGAAGAAGTTTTCTGTGCGATAGGCCCTTCCATCTGTCAGAATTGTTATGAAATTGGTCCGGAAGCTGCATTGGAATTTGAACGAGAGTTTCCAAAGCACAAAGGGGAAATTCTTCTGGAAAAAGAAAATGGAAAATACCAGCTTGATTTGTGGCGTGCCAATGAGATTGTGCTGCTGGAAGCAGGGATAAAACAAGAACATCTGGCTGTGACAAATCTGTGTACCTGTTGTAATGATAAACTGTTGTTTTCCCATCGGGCAACCCAGGGAAAACGGGGAAACTTAGGGGCGTTTCTGTGCCTGGAATGAGAAAGAATCTGCGGATGCCGCGGCTGTGTAAAAAACATACAAAATGAAAGAAATGAGGAAAAATGATGGAAAAGATAATGGAATATATTTTGGAACAGACGAAAAAAATTCTGTCTATTGACAGCCCTACCGGTTACACGAAAGAGGCGGCGGATTACATCATCCAGGAGTATGAAGCGCTGGGATATCATCCGGTGGAGACGGTAAAGGGAGGCGTGCTGGTGGAAATCGGCGGCACAGACGACAAGGATGCCATTTTGCTGGAAGCCCATGCGGACACGCTGGGAGCTATGGTGCGGGAAATCAAAGGAAATGGAAGGCTTAGAGTGTCTCCTTTGGGCGGATTAAATCCTATCAATACGGAGACAGAAAACTGCCGGGTTATCACGAAATTCCAGGGGGTTTATGAGGGAACTTTTCAGCTGGAAAATGCCTCTATTCATGTGAACAAAGAGTACAGCGATACAAAGCGCAGCTTTGACACTATGGAAGTGGTGCTGGACGAAAAAGTGAGTACCCTGGAGGAGACGAAAAAGCTGGGAATTATGGTGGGAGATATTGTGGCATTTGAGCCGAGAACGGTGATTACCCAAAAAGGATATATCAAGAGCCGGTTTCTGGATGATAAACTGAGCGTTGGAATTTTACTGGGATTTGCAAAATTCCTGAAAGAAGAAAAAATCACCACAAAACGCAGGATTTATCATCACATTACCGTGTATGAGGAAGTGGGGCATGGAGCCTGCGGCACGGTGCCTCAGGGAGTAACAGAGATTCTTTCCGTCGATATGGGATGTGTGGGAGAAGGACTGGAGTGCAGGGAGCATCAGGTGTCTATCTGCGCGAAAGACAGTGTGGGCCCTTACAGTTATCAGGTGGTAGCCAATTTGATACAGGCCGCAAAAGAACATGACATTGACTTTGCAGTGGATGTTTATCCCGCTTACGGTTCTGATGCAGATGCAGCTCTAAGTGCAGGACATGACTGCCGGCATGGCCTGATTGGAGCTGGAGTATATGCTTCCCATGGCTATGAGAGGAGCCATGTGGACGGTGTGAAAGCCACGCTGGAGCTGTTAAAGGCGTATTTAACCTGACAATTTAAATGTTTCAGGCATTAGCGTGAAAAGCCGTATGCCTGGAATTTTACAGAAAGACGAGGAAAATAGAAATGAAAGCGGAGAGCAGGAGATTTTATCGTTCGCTGGCCTCGCTGGTGATACCTATTACCATTCAGAATTTTATCACCAACGCGGTAAATTCAGCAGATGTATTTATGCTTGGATATGTGGGACAGACAGAATTATCTGCTGTGTCCCTGGCAAATCAATTTCAATTTTTGCTGTCGGGAGTTTTCTTTGGAATTGCTTCCGGCGTTACGATGATGGCCTCCCAGTACTGGGGGAAGAAAGATACCAATTCTATTCAAGCAGTAATGGGAATTGCCACGAAGATAGCGGTGGTGATTACCGTCATACTTGCCCTTGGCGCTGTGATGATTCCTGAGACATTGATGCGGATTTACACCAATGACGAGACTTTGATTTCCATCGGCTCTTCTTATTTGAGAATTATAGGGATTTCTTATGTCTGCATGAGCTTTTCCCAGGTGTATCTCTGTGCTCTGAGAAGTATGGAGCGTGCGCAGATTAGCACTATAATCAGCTCGCTTGCCCTTGGCGTGAATGTATTGCTGAATGCAGTGTTTATTTTTGGAATCGGCGGGATGCCTAAGCTGGGAGTGATGGGCGTGGCGATTGGAACGGTGACGGCCCGTGTTTTGGAGCTGCTGCTGTGCCTGGCAGACGCCATCCGGGGAAAAGTGTTTCGAATTGAGCTCAAAATTATGTTCGGAAAGCATAAGCTGCTGCGGCAGGATTTCTTTAAATATGCAGTTCCGGCCCTTATCAATGACTGTGCGTGGACCGTTGCATTTTCCATGTATTCTGCTATTATGGGACATATGAATGCAGACGTGGTGGCCGCAAGTTCTGTAGCTGCCACAGTCCGGAACCTGTGTACCATTCTGTGCTTTGCGTTGGGAGCCGGGGCTTCTGTGCTTTTGGGCATTGAGATAGGGGAAGGAAAAATTGAAGAAGTCAAGCGGGATGCCAGGAGGTCTTGTTATGTGACGCTTGGCATCGGAATTCTGACGGGTATTATATTGCTGCTGATTCGTCCTCTGGTCTTTCTGTGTTTTTCTCTGACAGAGCGGGCCAGCGGATATCTGGATTTTATGCTGCTAATCAGCGCTTACTATGTGGTGGGGCAGGCAATGAATACGCTGCTGATTGCAGGAGTGTTTCGGGCAGGCGGAGATTCCAGGTTTGGAATGATTTGCGATATTATCGTGATGTGGTGCGTCAGCGTTCCCCTGGGCTGGCTGTCGGCTTTTGTGTTGAAACTGCCTCCCATGGCGGTGTATTTTATCCTGTGTCTGGATGAATTCTGGAAAATTCCAGTGGTGTACCGCCATTACAAAAGTTTCCGATGGCTGAAAGATATCACGAGAGAATTTGAGATGTGATGCAAACGGCCAAAATACAGCAGAAAAATTTTACTGCAGTTTTCTGTTGCTGCTGGCATAAATTTACATAATTTTAAGATTTTTTTGAATAAAATTTTATATTTCTTCAAAGGAAATCTGGTATAATGTACGCGAAAGCAATGAGCCATGCGGCGGCAAAAAAAGACAGGAGCTCTGCTTGCAGGGGGAACTGTCTTTTGAGGCAGCCATAGGGCGAAAGCCCGCGAGGGAGAAAATCTTTGATTTTCGAGAGAGGGCATGGCGAAGAAGAAAAGAAAAGGGGAAAGTCAGAAGGCCTGGTTTACAGGCAAAATGATAGATTTTAGGAGGAACAGTGATAACCAATGACAAACGAAGAGTATCATACGTTTATTCAGCCTTACGGGGATGCCAGCGATGTGCTGATGGCCAGGTTAAATGTGTTAAAACATAATTTATACAGCGAAACCTCCGGCCAGCCCATTCACAATATCCAGAACCGAATTAAGAAAAAAGAGAGTATGGAAGAGAAGCTCAGAAAGAAGAAAAAAGAGCCAACGGTAATGAATGCCAAAGATTATCTGCAGGACATTGCAGGAATCCGCGTTATCTGCTATTTTGTGGAGGATATTTACAATCTGGCGGAGGCTTTGAAACGGCAGGCCGATTTGATTGTAATTCGGGAACGCGATTATATTTCTGCTCCCAAGCCAAACGGTTACCGGAGCTATCATATTATTGTGGGAATTCCGGTGTACTGTCTGGATGGAATGGAATATTTTCCGGTGGAAATACAGCTTCGCACCATGTCTATGGACTTTTGGGCAAGTATGGAGCACCGGATTCTCTATAAGATGGAACGGGATGACCGGGAAAAACTGGCAGAAGAGCTAAAAGAGTACGCAGAGCATTTAGTGAAAATCGAGGGAAAGCTGGAACAGTACAGCGTGGGCCACACTATTTTGATGGAGACATAGAAGAGATTTCTGCAGCACGAAACGGTTGCTTTCAAAAGAGGGATATGTTATAATCTCAATTATTATACGCGGCAAAAAGTGTGTTGCAAAGGAGAGGTTAAGGAGAGGACATGGAAAGAAACACTTTACTAATTGTTGATGATGTGGACATAAATCGTGAGATGCTCAAATTTATATTTGAGGAGCAGTTTGAGATTTTGGAAGCGGAAAACGGCGATACGGCAATCCAATTATTAGAAGAAAATAAGGACAAAATTGTACTTATGTTTTTGGATGTCATTATGCCGGGAAAATCCGGCCTGGATGTGTTGGAGTACATGGTTCAAAAAGATTATACCGATTACATTCCGGTTATCATTATCACAGGAGAGGCGTCGGTTGATACAGAATTGAAGGCATACGAATACGGCGCTTCTGATATTGTATACAAACCTTTCACACCAAAGGTGGTTATGCGCCGTACCATGAACATTATAGAATTGTTTTCTCACAGAATTGACATTGAGAAGAAGCTTGAAAAACGTACCCGTCAGCTGCGGGAGAGCAGAGAGAAGCTCAAGAAGCATAATGATTTTCTGGTGAACGCCCTCAGTTCCGTGGTGGAATTCAGAAGTCTGGAATCAGGAGAACATATTCAGAGGGTGAAGCATTATACCAGATTGCTGCTGAAATATCTGGTGAAGTTTTATCCAGAGTATAATTTATCTGAAGATGACGTGGAATTGATTGTCAATGCATCTGCATTACATGATTTAGGCAAGATTGCTATCCCGGATAATATTTTGCTGAAACCCGGAAAACTTACAAAAGAAGAATTTGAGGAGATTAAGAAGCACACGCTGTACGGCTGTGAACTTTTGGAGAATTTTAAACAGGAAGAAGATGAATTCTATAAGTATTGTTACGAAATCTGCAGACATCACCATGAACGGTATGACGGTAATGGATATCCAGATAAATTATCAGGAGACGACATTCCAGTCTGGGCACAGATAGTATCCGTTGCAGATGTCTATGACGCACTGGTCAGCAAACGTGTTTACAAAGCTCCTTATGCAGTGACAGAAGCGGCCCGCATGATATTTGACGGGGAATGCGGAGAATTTTCACCCAAGATATTGGACTGCTTCCGGCTGGCTAAGGAAGAATTTTTCCATGCAACAGAGGCGGAACTGTCTTTTGCAGATGTAGAATAGAGAAAAATGATACTCTTGGAAGATGTTTATCTTCTAAGAGTATTTTTGCTTTATAGGAAATTCCTTCGGATTTCCTATATGACAAAAAACAAATATGCACACGCAAATGCAGAAGAAGTATGTCGCTGACGCGACGCATTTGCGGCGCAGAATTTCGTAAAACGAAATTCTTTTTTA
>JAAWLS010000075.1 GCA_022798035.1 Lachnospiraceae bacterium
AAAGAGGCATACAGTTTTGGGTTATACAGCTTTGGAAGAAGAAGATTGGGTTCCTGAAATTTCAAAAATGATGATTCTTTCTCATCATGAAAAATTAGATGGAAGTGGATATCCGTTGAAGCAGAAAAACAGGCAGGAGGAATGTCTTATGATACAGATATGCGATGCATTTGACTGCGCTGTTTCTGGAATGGAATGTAGGAAGAAACCGATTTTCCAAGCTTTTGAAATTATTTCTGATGAGAAGAAATATGAGAATCATATGGAGAAGATATTAAAACAAAAGATAGGGATTTATCCAGTAGGCACTGTTGTAAAAATGGAAGATGGGAAAATAGCTGTTGTTGTATCTCAGACAGAAAATTCTCAGGCTCCTGTAATTTTATATACAGGAGAAATGAGTGAAAATCATATGATAACAGAGAATCTAAACAGAAAGGAAGCTCCAAAAATTATAACTATTTTTTAGCAGTTCTATCTATTAGAAAATAAGAAAAAAGACGATATGTTTATTATACTTGACGTGTTTTGACATATCATTGCAAATCTGCCTTAAAAAGAAAAAAGAAAAATTGAAAAACTGTTTTTTATATTATATAATGTAGTACGGAAAAGATATTTTTGAAAAGGGAGGGGAAGACATGCATAACTATTTGAAAAGTATTGGATTTAGAAAATTAAAATCCAAAAATGAAATTGATTTATTGATTAGTGATATTGTCAAACATCCCGATAGAAAAGTGATAACAGAGGACAAAGAAGGAAATGTATTTGCAGAATTGAGAAAAGAATTTGGGGAATTTATAGGAATTGCAGTTCGTGGATTTTATATGGAGAATAACGAATTTCATGTAGAATATTATTATCCTTATTTTTTAGGAGGAGGAGTAACCACAGAAGAGAGGATAGAAGTTGAAAAGCATTCTGACCGGGAGTCTTATGCAGGAGTCTGTGATGAGATGAGAATAGGCGTGACTTTGATTTTTTATCTGCAGAATGTGGTGGAATATCTTCAGGAGAAGCGAACAAAAAACGGGAAAAGAATACCAATAAATGCTACAATTTCTGCACTTTCCACAGAAGGGAAAATTATTCTTCCCATTTACAAGAATGAGAGCCAGATAAAAAGTGGTGAAAAGTATACCAACAACCGTAATCATTTAATGGCCGCTGCAAGAGAAGGTGACGAGGAGGCCATGGAAAGTTTGACTTTGGAGGACATTGATACATACTCTATGGTTTCCAGAAGAGTTATGACAGAAGATATTTTATCTATTGTGGATACATATTTTATGCCTCATGGAATTGAGAGTGACCAATACAATATTATGGGAGAGATTATTGATTTTTATCCCATTGAAAACAGAGAGACAAAAGAAAAATGTTACGTGCTGACTCTTAACAGCAATCACCTGGTTTTTGACCTTTGTATTAATCGGGAAGATTTGGTAGGAGAACCTGCCGTAGGACGAAGATTTAAAGGCGTTATATGGATGCAGGGTCAAATTAATTATCAAATGTAATGAAGCAGGGCGGGAGAGGGTTGTTTGCTTTTCAGAATAATTGAGAGCGGGCCTTTCAGGAGCAAAATACAATTTTTTCCCGCCTGACATAATCAAAATAAATGATATATGTAAATTATTAAAAAAATAGTTGTAACAAGTTGTAAAAACTGTTATACTATATAATGCATTTGTAAATATATTGAATTGTCGCTATAGCTCAGCTGGATAGAGCGACCGCCTCCTAAGGGCTTGTTGGAGCAATCGCCCAACACTGAAAATTTCATATACGTCCATGTACCTCAGCAGGATAGAGGGTTCGCCTCCTAAGCGAAACGCCGCAGGTTCGATTCCTGTCATGGACGCCAGTAAACAACGCTGTAAGCCTTTGTTTTCAAGGGTTTACAGCTTTTTTTGTTATCACGGACAGGGAAACAATGTATAGCTGCTTATGTCCGTGGGAATTTCTAAAAGCCATTTATTTTGCAAGATAGCTTGCTAACACTCATTTAAGGTAGATGATGATTTCATGGATTTTTACGATATTTGCTAACACTTTTTGGTTAGCAGATTTTTTCTGTTTGGAACAAAGCCCTTTGCTAACAGTTAGAAAGGGTTTCTTTTAAGAGCTTTTCTTTCATTTCCGGTGTCATGGATTTTAGCAATTCAAGCAGAAGTTTGTCATTGTCACTGATAGGTTCCTGTGCTTCTGAATGGAGATTGTGTTCAGGTTCCTCTGCATCAAGGGTGTCATAAAATTCTTCATCCAGCTTCTTTGCATTAAGCCGTCTGTCTTCATCCACGATTTCAGAGTAAACATCTGTTACCATTTCTGCTTCGGCGTGACCTGTATCTCCCTGAACAGATTTAATATCGCCATGTGTCATTTTGAGCTTATATTTTGTGCTTAAATGGCGTAAGCTGTGAAAAACAACAACTTCAAAATTGTGTTCCTCACACAGCGTTGTAAATCTGTCCCGAACAATGCGGCTTTCTACGGGATTTCCATTTTCAAGAGCAATAACGAGGTTATAATCGTTATAGGCACTTCCTAAAAACTCTTTCAATTCCTGCTGGTCTTTCTTGTATTGAACCAATAATTGAGCAAGTGTTGTTGGCAGCCATACGGTACGATTACTTGTTTCCGTTTTGGGGGTCTTTAACACCAGCCTTGTAGTACAGTGGGGCTTCTGGGTTGGGAAAATTTTAATAATATCTTTTTCTTTCAGCTTTTGCATAGCTGATTGAGAAATTCTTGCCAGCTCCTTATTGACGATAACTCTTGCATTATTATTTGCAATAGCTTCTTCATCAATAATCACATCATCCCAAGTAAGCCCCGTAATTTCACCTACTCTTAATGAGCAGGCAAATGCCAAGTGCATACAAAGCAGGAGTAAATCATCATCCACAAGTTTGATTGCTTCTTTGAATGTCTGTACATTCCAGACCTTACGTTTTACCTTTGGTACTTTGGGTAAGGTGGCTAAGGAAGCCGGATTCCGCATTTTGCTGTCCAAATATTCCCAACGGATAGCCTGATTTAAGGCACAGCGGATAATATCATGGATTTTCTTAATGTTGGCAGGCTGCACACAACGACCAGTTGCTTTACGGTTAGCACGAGGAACTTCTGGAACACTTAACAGGTCATTGTAATATTGAGAAAGTTTTTTCGTGGTGATTTCATTTAACTTCCAATCTCCAATAATAGGGTTGATATAGTTGTTAATTGAACTCAATTTACTGCTGTAAGTGTTGGCAGACCACTTCGATACGCCATATAGGTTGACAAAAGTAACAAGAAATTCCTTTAAAGTGATTTCATCATCTGGGGTATCTATTGCCTGTTCTGCTTCCTCAAGCTGATGGGCGAATTGTTCTTCTAAAGGGACGAGAACATATCCATAGGTTTGTTGATAAAATTCAATAAACGCTTTTCGTGCCTTTGCTTCTTTTTTGGTTTCTAGGGTGTCCCATTTCTGCTTTCTTTCGCCTGTATCATCCATATACCAGTAAATAACTGAAAATTTTGATTTTCTTTGTTTGATTGAAGCCATATTATCTCTCCTTAAATGATTATTCGTGTAACCATTTATCGAAAGATATTTTAGATACTCTAATCATCCTGCCAGCTCTGATATAGTGAAATTGACCGCTTTTGACTAAAGCATATGCCGACTTCATACTGATGTTTAAAAGAGCTGCTATTTCATCTACCGTATATGTCTTTTTTTCAGACGTTGTAATACCGTGTGTATTCTCTTTACCATCTAACATAAGATTAAGGCTCCTTTCTATGATGGTAACAGTAAAATACACCTCTCTAACACTTTGAGTATAACACAGGAAATTAAAGTTTTGTAGAGGTTCAGTGCATTTTACTGTGAGCAAGTCAGCCGAACAGCTTTCGCTAAAGCTCATGGGAATCTCACCCCTGCATGGTTCTCATCCAGCCGTACCCTTTGCCAGCGGTGCTACATCATCACACGGACTAAGGCTGTACGGAAGTATCATTATCACAATAGAAAGGTCATGGCGGCAGCTTTTGCGGCAAGCTGCTTATGGAACGCTGGCAGGAATCGCTATCCGGTTTCATCCCTCCTTTGGTGGGTCACGGCGTGCCAGCCCAACGGCTCTCTTTCTATCGAAACGTATTCGGCTGCTTTATGCTGCGTTGATTAGACGCTTTCTTTTTCAAAGAACAATCCGGCTTTGTCAGCCTGTTAAAATGCACTGGTGATAATGCACTTTAATAGACTGGCAAGCTCTGTCTGGGAAGCATGAGCTTGTCCATGCTTCCACAGGAGAGCGTTATTTCTAGTTTGGTTCCCTGATTTCAAAAGATAAAATCTTTGCAATCAGACGTGTTTCCATCCGGCGGCGTAGGGTTTCATCTACAACCATGTGGGTGTTCCCGTATTCGTCTTTCATGGGACGCATGGAACGGCTGGCAATAAAACCGCTGTAATGGCGTACAATCTGGTTGACTGCTTCAATGTCACCATCCGCAGCCCTTACAATCACAGGAAACGGAATCATAGGGTGCTTTGCTGTCATGCTTCTTCCTCCATAAATTTTTTGATAAATTCCAGTCCGGCGTGTCTTCTTCTCTGGATGGTAGAACGGTTGACTTCCAGAATTTTTGAAATTTCCGTATCGTCAAATCCGAGAAAATAATATCTCAGGATAACGTCACGTTTCTTTCCGTCCAGATTTTCCAACGCTTCTGCTAACAGGCTGTTTTCAATGCGGACAGTAAATCCATCCATTTCAAAAGTATGGAAATGGGAGGGATAGGTGTCTTCGGAAGAAAACAGATTGACGGTGTAATCGTCCATATCACAGAACAGGGTTTCCCGTTTACACTGTCTGGACAACGCTTTGAGATAGTCTTTGCGTTCATCCTCCATAGCGACTTTACAGATATAATCAAACTGGTTCTCTATGGTTGTCTGAAATTCAGATGGCTTCATCATTACTCACCCCCTTTCCAGCCTTGAAAGGGAGCGAGTTGATAGGAATTTCTGCTTCTTTCCCCCTTTTCGCTCTTAGTCCCGACAGGACAGGGGGCATAGTTGCATTTTTGAATAAAAAAATACACCCATTAAAAAAAATGCGTGCATAAGAAATAACAGTAGAATAAATATGTCTTGTCAGTTCATATTCAAAGCCGGACTTTCCCGGTGGAGGAGCTATACTTTTTTTAATGAATGTAGCCTATGTACGTTATATTGCAGCAAAGAAATCCCCATAGCGGCAATCCTCCTAAATGCCGCTATTTATATTCTGCGTCATCGTTGGTTCAGTAATAGACAAAAAGAAGCGGCGGCTCTAAAAATCAAAGCCACCGCTTCAAAAGCACGTGAAAATCTGTCTGCGTTACGACGGCTTTTTTTCTTTTGCCGTCGTCCGGCAGATAACAAACAAATATTATGTTTTGATTTATTTTATCAATATCAACTTACTTTAAGATGAATTTTAGCTTACGGATTTGTAAGATAGAAAAAGAGGGGGCACTTTTGAAATTCCCCCTCTCAAAAGATTATTGTGCACTAATATTTTCGACGATAGACATTCGCTGTAACCGTTTTGCAGGTCCTTTAACTGCCAAAAGAGAAGTCAACAGTACAATAGCGATTATGAGTATAAGGGGAATAAACGGAACACTCCATGCTGTTCCCCAAATATTTGTTATAAGACTTACATAGATAACCCAGTGCATAGGAAGTCCAATGATACAACCCCAAATCACTCCGCTTATTGCGTAGGTTCCTGCTTCTGCGATTATCATTTTTATAAGTTGGCGATTGCTCATTCCAATCGCTCGCATACTTCCGTATTCTTTCATTTTTGCGGCAACTCCCAGATTGATTGTATTCATAATATGGAAAATGGTAATCGCAACGATAATAGATAGGAAGCCGTAAACAAGAACTGCAAAAGTATGATACAGATTTCTTTGCTGCTGCACTTGAGAAAGGCTGTCTGAAAATATTACGCCACCATTAGTAAATATGTTTTTAATTGCGTTTACATCTTCACTGGAAGCGTTGTTCTCAAATTGAATGTCGATAATAGTATAGCCAGTTTCTCCGGTCAGTGCGGTAAAGGTTGCTTCCGAACAGAAAAAGGTTTCCGTACCCTTTACACGGGCTAAGGGGCTATCAGACAAAATTCCTGCAACCGTAACCGTTTTTTTCGTATTATTGATAGATAAAGTTATCTTGTCGCCAACTTGTACATTAACATTTCCCGTCTGTACGAATAGCACTTGATTTTCTTGCTGCATAACTGTTTCTATGGAACCTGCTACCAAAGAGTCCGCCGCCCATTGAAATTGATTTTCCTCATAGGAAATAAGATTTGCATTGTAGCTTTTTCCACTATTTTCTGATGGAACATCATAAGCAAACATACGCCCGTATGCCCGCTTGACATCATCATTTTTCTTAATCTGTGCTAACATTTCGCTCTCAATCGAACAAGTATTAGTTTCACTTGCTATGGATAATTCCGGCGTATAAACCGGGGGCACAAAAGCATTTTGCATAAAATCAACAAGTGTACTGAACGTGAGAAACAATGTAATACAGATAGCAAATGCCCCTGTCATTAAAATGTAATTTCTTTTCTTTGCTTTTGCGTGATGAATACCCAATGCGGTTTCAATTTTAAATGTCTTTGTGTTAGCTGCTTTGTGAAATGTAGCTATTTGTCCAGCATTTCCTGATACAGCGGTAAGCGGAGAAACTTTTGCGGCTCTTCTTGCCGGAGAACGAGCAGCCAGTAAAACGGTCAGCAATCCTAACAAAATACTTGCAACTATACTTATCCAACTAATACCCCAAATCGGCATTGAAGAAAACCATTCTGGACTTATTACCCGCATGGCGGCAGACAAAATCCAAACAATCACAATGGAGAATATAATTCCAATGGGAATAGCCGTTTTACACCAATACAGCCCCTCTAAACGTACAAATCGCATTATTTGTCTTTTGGTTGCCCCCAGACACCGGAGCATACCAAAAAATTCTGTTCTCTCTGCGACATTGCTGTTTAGACTGCTTGAAATCATCAAAATGCAAGTCAGCATGACAATAAGGGAAAGAATAAAGGCTACTTGATAAATCTGATTTACACCTGATTTCCCCTCTATTTGCCCTTGTATGCTCAAAAGAGGTGTATTTCCGGTTATCTGTTCATCAGTCAGATGATTGGCTGCTTTTATATCATTGATTGCGTCCGATATATTACATAAATGTGAAAACTGGGCGACATAACTTTCATTCGCGTTAGAAACAGCAAGCGTTCCTAAGCCCTCTGGTGTCATTACTACAATCGGCAAATTCTCAGCAATCAAGCGTGAAGTTTTTGTATCGTCTAAAAAGCCAACTATCTGATAATCTGCCACACTTCCGTTCGGATTATACAATTCAACTGTATCATTCAACAAAACAGAGGCAGTATCTTTAAGTGAAGAAGATATTGCAATCTCGTTTGGCGCGTCTGGATATTTTCCCTCTGCAATCCCGTTCAGAAATATATCTTCAAAAACCCCTTTATCTTGCGCGCTGATAGTAATAGGCTGTTCTTTAATAAAATATCCTGCTTCGGAAGAAACTGTATTATGCCACCCGGAAATTTTTACCTCTGGACGAGCTGAAATAAAGGAAGCTGTCTGCGAATCAATAGCATGAAACGCATAATGCCAGTTTCCGCTTTTCTCTATTTCGTGTTGCGTAACACCCTGTAAATACATATCGGCAAGACCAAACATGACAGCAACCAAAATAACCGCAAGAGTAATACAAATACGGGTCATTCTACTTTGCTTGCGGTGGATTTTGGTTGATATAGGGACAAGTTTAAGATAATGCTTCATTTGCTGTCCCCCCTAAGTCTGTAAGAATACCGTCGCTCACACGAAACACCCTGTCAACCGAAGATGTTAAATTATTATTGTGCGTTATCATCAAAATTGTTTGTTTAAAATATCTTGACGCACTGATAAGCATATCAATAACGTCTTGACTATTTTTACTGTCGAGATTTCCCGTCGGTTCATCGGCTAAAATTAGTTTTGGCTGTGTTATCAAAGCTCTCCCAATCGCTACTCGTTGTTGCTGTCCTCCGGATAATTGTCTCGGTAAATGATAGCGGCGTTCTGCCAATCCAAGTAAATTGAGGATTTCGTTTACTTTTTTAGGGTCTGGCTTTTGATAATCTAACAGTAGAGGGAAAATAATATTTTGTTCTACATTCAGCTCAGACACAAGCTGGAAAGATTGAAAAATAAATCCTATGTTGCGTCGTCTGTAAATTGTCCGTTTTTCTTCTTTCATAGAAAACAGATTTTGCCCGTCAATAAAAATAGAACCCGAAGTCGGCGTATCTAAAGCACCGATGCAGTTAAGCAAAGTACTTTTTCCAGAACCAGATTCACCTACAACAGCAGCAAATTCCCCTTTTTCAAGTGAGAAAGACACATTTTTTAAAGCATTTACTTTTGCTTCGCCTTTCCCGTAAGTTTTACATAAAGTTTCAACTTTTAAAATTTCCATAAATCATAGACCTCCTTTCTTAAAGGATAACAGGAACAGCTTACAATCCGGTGAATTTCACCTTACGATTTCGTAAGGAAAGAAACTGAAAAAGTAGTACCTTCATGTAAAACACTTTGAACAGAAATGAGCCCCTCTTGTCCCTCTATAATAGATTTTGCAAGAGGAAGTCCTAATCCAATTCCCGGAGT
>JAAWLS010000076.1 GCA_022798035.1 Lachnospiraceae bacterium
CCCTCAATCTTGAGGGGATTGCACACTTTGACGCGCCGAGCACAATTGCGAAGCAATATTTTCTTCTTGTGCGAGTGCGCATATTATTTTTATCTTATAAGAAATCCAGAGGAATTTCCTATAAGATAAAAAAGAATCCTGCAAAACAGGATTCCTTTCTCTCCAATATTCATTGTATAATGTTGGGGTCAAAAGGTCGTGTATGGCATGCTTGCATGCCAATACACGACCTTTTAACCCTGGTATCATTGTATTAGTTATCTTTTCTGCCAAACATAATCTTAAATTTACGCTTCATCGCATAGGGCAGAATTGCTTTCATTTTGTCCTCTGTCTTAACCATCCTGCTGCACTCTGGATTCTCACGATACAGACGGATAGCGTCAAACTCGCATTTGGTGGTACAGACGCCGCAGCCGATACACTTGTTGGTATCTACCACGGAAGCACCGCAGCCAAGGCAGCGGGCTGTCTCAATCTTAATCTGCTCCTCCGTAAATGTCTTGTGAGCATCCCGGAAGGATTTCTTGTGGTCAATGGATTCGTCCATGCCAGGAATCTGACGGGAAGAATTATCATAATTTTCCAAAACAAGATTCTCTTTGTCCAGTTCAATAAACTGACGTCTGTTGCGGCCCACCGTCATGCTGGTGTGAGGTTGTACAAACCGGTGAATAGATACTGCCCCTTCTTTTCCTGCCGCGATAGCGTCAATGGCGAATTTCGGTCCGGTATATACGTCTCCGCCTACAAAGATATCCGGCTGAGCAGTCTGATACGTCAATTCATCTGCCACAGCGCCGTTGCCCCGGCCCAGTTCAACCTTGGAGCCTTCCAAAAGATTTCCCCACTCAATGCTCTGTCCAATACTCAAGAATACGTGCTCGCATTCTACGGTAATACAGTCATTCTCGTCATAGGAAGGATTGAATCGTCCGCTCTCGTCATAAAGGGAAAGACATTTCTTCAGCACAATTCCTTTTACTTTTCCATTCTCCGTCAAAATTTCCTTTGGTCCCCAGCCGCAGTTGATTTCCACATTTTCTTCTTCTGCTTCCATAATCTCTTCTTTGGATGCAGGCATCTGCTCTCTGGCCTCCAGACAGTACATAGACACATGTTCCGCACCGCAGCGTCCGCTGGAACGTGCCACGTCAATAGCCACATTTCCGCCGCCGATTACCACTGCTCTGCCTTCCACTTTGTGGTTCTCATTGCCGCCTACCATCCGCAGGAAATCCACTGCTGTCATAACATTCTGGGCATCTTCTCCCGGAATGCCTGCCTTTCTGCCGCCCTGACAGCCGATGGCAATATAGAATGCCTGATAGCCCTGACTGCGCAGCTCATCCAACGTAATGTCTTTACCTACTTCTACGTTGCAGCGGATATCCACGCCGAGTTCGCGAATCACATCCACCTCGGCAGCTACCACATCTTTTTCCAGCTTGTAGGATGGAATGCCGTAAACCAGCATACCCCCGGGAACTTCATTCTTTTCAAATACGGTAGGCTTATATCCCTTAGTTGCCAGATAATAAGCACAGGAAAGTCCTGCCGGGCCTCCGCCGATAATGGCAATCTTCTGAGGAAATGTTCCCCGGTTAGAAGGCTGAACAATTGGCGGAATATAGCGGTGCTCTGCTTTCAAATCCTGCTGAGCAATAAATTTCTTTACTTCATCAATGGCTACCGCCTGGTCTACCGTGCCGCGGGTGCAGGCGTCCTCACAGCGGCGGTTGCAGATTCGTCCGCAGACTGCCGGGAAAGGATTCTCTTTCTTAATCAGAGCCAATGCATCGCGGTAACGTCCCTGTGCGGCCATTTTCAGATAGCCCTGTACCGCAATGTGGGCCGGACAAGCTGTCTTACAGGGAGCGGTTCCCGTATCATAACAGTTGATTCTGTTCTTGTCCCGATAATCTTCATCCCATTTCTCCGGTCCCCATTTCGCTCTGTCAGGCAGCTCCTGTTTGGGATAAGTAATGGGACCGTCCTTGGTGCAGAGCTTCTGTCCCAGTTTCACAGCTCCTGCTGGGCAGTATTCTACACATCTTCCGCAGGCCACGCAGTCCTCTTCTGTCACTCTTGCCACATAGGCAGACCTTGACATATTCGGGGTATTGAACAGCTGAGAAGTCCGCAGCGCATTGCAGATATTTACGTTGCAGTTGCAGATAGCAAAAATCTTGTTTTCACCGTCAATATTGGTAATCTGATGTACAAATCCATTGTCTTCTGCGTGTTTCAGAATCCGAAGCGCTTCATCGTAATCTATGTAATGTCCTTTTTTTGTTTCCACCAGATAGTCAGCCATATCTCCCACGCCGATACACCAATCTTCCGGGTCGTCTCCGCAGCCTTCCTCCAGCACCGCTCTGGACATACGGCAGGAACAAGGGCTTGCCGCATATTTTCCTTCATATTTCTTCAGCCAGTGTGAGATATGTTCCACATCTGCCGAGTGATTCTCTGTCTCAATCGCTTTCTCCACTGGAATAACATGCATTCCGATTCCCGCACCTCCTGGAGGCACCATAGGAGTCACTTTTTCCAACGGCAGACGGGTCATTCGTTCAAAGAAACTGGCAACTTCCGGATGTTCCTCTAATGTCTCTTTGCGCATATTTACAAATTCAGCGCTTCCAGGTACAAACAACGGCAAAATATACTGTTTCTCATGTTTGGGATTCTCCCAATTATATTCCAACAAACCTACATAACTCATGTCATACAACAGTTTTTCCAAAGATTCTGCATCTTTGCCTGTGACACTCACCAACTGCTCCAGCGTCATAGGTTTGCGCACTTTCATCTTCAGTGCAACCTCCGCCATCTCGTCTGTGACAACAGCGTCCAATCCCCAGTATTCTGGGTCGTCAATGGTGACTTTGTGCCCAATTCGGTCTGTAATCATCTGGCCTAATTTCAGAATGTTCTCCCGGGGAGTTCTTCCCTTAGGCGGTTCATAAATTTTCATCTTCCTGTGTTCTCCTTCCTAAATTCCATTCGACACATTCAATATCTGCCGTACGGCTCATTGCTTCTGGGTATATTATAACATGACCGCAGTGCACACTCGGAAAACCTTCGGTTTCCCTCGCTCGCGGGCATTCGCCCTATCCCTGCAATAGAGAGGACAGCACTGCCTGCAAGCAGGCGTTCTGTCCTCTCTATTGCAGGCGCACTGCTCATTGTTTTCACGTACATTATAACATGCAGAAAAGATTCTGCCTATGAATAAGTTGCCGCTGTTTTACATTACATTAGGATTGTCAAAATCTTAGCATACTCTCCCCTGCAATTTTTTTCTCAATACCGAAATAAGCCAGCACCGTCGCCGCAATATCCGCAAACGTGGGTCTTGTGCCCAGATTTTTCCCGGCCGAAATTGGCTGTCCATACATCACAAAAGGGGTGTACTCTCTGGAATGGTCGGTAGAGGGAGTGGAGGGGTCGCATCCATGGTCCGCCGTAATCATCAAAATATCTTCTTCTCTCAGTTTTGAGAGAATCTCCGGAAGCCGTTCATCAAAATAAGTCAGTGCTTTGGCATATCCATCCACATCATTCCGGTGGCCGTACAACATGTCATAATCCACCAGGTTGACAAAGCAGAGACCCTCGAAATCCCGCTCCATCCATCTAAGCATCTTGTCAATTCCATCGGCGTTTCCTGTGGTCCGTACAGAATCCGTCACGCTCTTTCCGGCGAAAATATCATAAATCTTCCCCACTGCCAGAACTTCTCTTCCCGTCTCTTTCAGCTGGTCCAACATCGTTACGCCAGGAGGCTCCAGGGAGAAATCATGGCGTCTGGCTGTCCGTTTGAAATTCCCCGGCTCTCCCTCAAAAGGCCTTGCAATCACCCGGCCTACGCCGTGTTCTCCCGTCAGGATATCTCTGGCAATTTGGCAGTATTCATACAAAGTTTCCACCGGAACAATATCTTCATGGGCCGCTATCTGAAATACAGAGTCCGCAGATGTATAGACAATCAAATTTCCTGTCTCCATGTGCTCTTTTCCGTAGTCTTTGATAACCTCTGTCCCCGAATACGGGCGGTTGCAGAGAACGCCTCTCCCTGTTTTCCTGGAAAATTCCCGCAGAATTTCTTCCGGAAATCCATGGGGATAAGTGGGAAGCGGCGCCTTTGAGATGACTCCCGCAATCTCCCAGTGTCCAATGGTAGTGTCCTTGCCCTGGGAAGCCTCTGTCATTCTGGCAAAAGCGCCCAGGGGAGCTTCCCCGCGCTCCCCAATGTTCACCCCGTCAATATGAAACAGTCCCAGCCTGCCCATATTGGGCATGGCAAAATACTTACTCCTGGAAGCTGCCTTAAGGGTGTTGCTTCCCTCGTCTCCAAAGGCTGCTGCATCTGGCATTTCCCCTATTCCCACGCTGTCCAGCACAATCAAAAATACTCGTTTCATTTTCTCCTCCTGTACGCCCATTTTTTGTAACAGTTCAAACAAACTGACCTGCTGCTATTCTTTCTCTCTATCATAGTACCTTTTCCTGCTCTGTGCAAGCAGCTTTCCATTTAGTACTTTCTTCCAGCTTTTTCTCTGGTACTTTCTTTCAGCCTTTTCTCTGGCGCTTCTTTCAAATTATGTACCTATTCCTCTGTAGTTCCATTCTCTGTGGTTCCAGCATTGTCATTTCCTGCATCTCCTGTATTTCCGTCTCCTGCAGTTCCTGCCGCTCCATCTCCTGCGGCTCCCTCATGTGTGCTTCCCCCGCCTGCATTTTCGCCTGTGGCATTTCCAGTTCCTGCGTCTGTGCCTCCTGCGGTGTCAGAGGAAGTCTGAATCGGAGTGATAATAATATGCTCTGCCTCCACGTTTGTCTTTCTCTTAACGATATCTTCAATCTGCGCCCGCTTTGCGTCGGTGACTTCTCCCATATTCAATACCACGTCCGCATTGCCGTCAGTAATGCTCACCACCACATCCGTAAATCCTTTTGCCTGCAGCAGCATTTCTGCAGCGGCTTCCCGCTCTGCCACATCCGTCATGCTAATCATGGCATTGATGGCATCCTGCTTCTGCTCCTCGGAAATGGCCGTATTGTTGATAATTTCCAAAAGAGACGCCTTATTCTGAGAACGCACCTGCTCTCGGTTCAGTTTCACTTCTGATGCAAAATCCACATTGTTGATATTTGTGCTGGTAAGTACTGCCTCTCCTGGATTTTCCACTCCATCGTTCTGTCCGTTTGCCTTTGCAATTTCCTCTCCTGTCTGCACTCCCAACGCTGCATCCTGGGTGTCTGAAGTATCCTCTTTTGCCTCTGTATCTGTAAAAATGTCCTCTGCGCTGTACATATCTTCGTCGGATATTTCATATGTAGATTTTTTTGTGTCTGTACTGGCCTCTTTGGCCAAATCGCTGTCTTTCTGGCTTCCAGTATACTGCAAGTAACCTGCAACAGCAATCATAAGAGCCAGCGCCGTAATAATAATCTGGTTCTTTTTAAATACTTTTTTCAAAATTGAGCCCTCCTGTCAATTCATCTTAACTACCTTAATTTTATGTACTTCCACCGGAAATAATGCTAAAACTGCATCGGAAATATTTTTTGCCGTCTTTGCATTGTCACCCCCTTCGGCCACCACCAGCACCCCCTCCACTTTGGGCAGTACTTCCTTTGTCACAAAAGGCTGCCCTTCACTCCCTTCCTTTTGGGCATATATAGTTCCTTCCTGATACTGTTTCTCCTGGGTATTTCGCTTTACTGTGCCGTCCTCCTCGGAAATCTCCTGGCTGTTTCTCGTAATGTCTTTTTCCACCACAGACTCCCCCTCATCCCGCAGGGTAATCATCACTTCCACCTTACCGACCCCTTCCATTTCTCCCAGAGTCTGCTCTAACTTCCGTTCCAGCTCCCTCTCATAGCCGCTAAAACGGCCGTCGGAAACCTCCCCTGCATTTTCCTCTTCTCTTTCCTGCCTTTCTTCTCCTGGACTGTCCTTTTTCTCTGTGGGAAGGGCAATCACCAGCAGCAGTACACCTGCCAGCCCGCCAATGAGCAGCTGGTTTTTCGATATTTCTTTTATTTTTTTCAGAGAAAACCACTCTTTCTTTCTCATCTCTTCCCTCCATTTTGATGTGGCACAACACTATTTTCCGGTTTCACCATTCCCCGCATCTTTTTTAAATTATCCTCCCTGCACAGTTATCTGAATCTGCCCCTCCTCCAGCTGATAGAACTCCATCAGCTCTCGTTTTAGCTCGTAGACTTCGGAATATTCCCCGCTGTCATCCTTAAAGGAAGCCTTGGAGACAAAAAGTCCTTCTTCCCTGTTCAGGCTCACTTCCATGCCGATGGATTCTACCTGATATTCTTCCGACAGATGCACCTCTGTCCAAAGGGCCTTCATCTGCTTCTCCTCTGCAATCCGTCCCACGTCCATCTCAATTGCCCGTTCATACTCCTGAAGGTAGACTCTTTTCTGCGTCTGTTCCAAATGCTCTGTGTCCAGTTTCAAATTATTCAGTTCCTGAAAAAATCCAGTCTGGTTGATTTTTTTCATAAGAAGTTCTTCCTGCCCAAGCAGAGAGAGTATCGGCGTCAGCACCAGAATCATCAAAAGCATTCCAGAAAAAAATTTCACATATTTCCGGTAATTTTCCCTGGGCAGAACATGAAGGATAACCGTCATAAAAATATAAAAACATACAATATTTCTGACCCATCCATAGATAAATTCCATATGCTTCCCCCTAATGATTAAATGTAGTTGCAGCCGTTATCATGGCTATTGTCACCAAAAACATCACTGTGGTGGTCACCACCACTTTCCCCAGCAGCCTGCCGCTCTCCCCTGCGCTGCTGATACAGCCAATCATCCGTTTGTCTGACATAGGCTGTATTACAGCTGCCAGAAGTTTATACAAAAAAGACATCACTCCCACCTTAATCAAGGGCCCGGCGCACAGAGCCAGCAATACCAGAATGGCTGCAATTCCGATTCCATTTTTGATAATAATTCCCGAACCCACCATAATCTCCGTCACTGCATTGATGGAAGCTCCAAGCCCCGGAAGCATGCCCGCTGTCTTAGAAATCATGCCGCTCTTAAAGGTATCAATCGCCGGCGTCAGCAGATTCTGCACCACATTGATTCCCACCACAAGGGTAAACAGCAGTTTCATCACCCACTCAACGCCTGATTTCAAAAGCTCTGTCATTCGGGACAGCAAAGCCTCGTCCGTGAGATAATTCATCAATTCCAGCACCATATAAATCTGCACTGCCGGAACCACCAGGTATTGCATACTCCACTCCATCCCATAAATCAGCAGAAAAGTCAAATCATAAAATCCTGCTGCTGTAGTAATCTGCCCGGAAAACGCCATGCTCATGGTAAACGTGGGTATCATTACTTTTAAAAATATCATCATCTCTTCAATCACATCCACAGACACATCCCGCAGCACAAAAAATGATTTCATCAGCAGCACCATCAGCAGCATATACACCATATAAAAGCTGATTTCCGTCACTGCAGGATTTTCAAACACATCTGTGAAATTATACAAAATGGCAAACACAAAGCACAGAAGTACAATCTGCACCAGCGTGCCCCGAAAGGCCGTAATCTCTGCAAATATCACCTGGAAAATCTCTTTGAGCAGCCAGCCTTTCTCTATTTCCTCTCCCTCGGCCAGCCTTCGGACCAAATCTTCAAAGTCCAGATTTTCGGTACTCTCCTGCTGACTCAGCACACTATCAATCTCTGAAAAATCAAGCTCTGCCAGATAACTGTCAATGTTCTCCTCCATTTCCTGGTCTTTTGTGATTTCCTGCTCCTCATTCCCTGCATTTCCTCTTGCAGCGCCCGCTCCATACACTTTCTGACTGCAGACAGCCAGAAAAAAAATCAGAAACACTCCAAATACAGATAGATATTTTCTCATGCCACGCTCCCTTTTTAACTCAAGAATTCTCCAATCGTCTCCAGCAGCACCAAAAGTACCGGCATGCTGATAACCAGAATCGACAATTTCCCAAACATCTCAATCTGTCCCGCCACCGTCTGATATCCTGCATCTTTACAGAGGTTTGAAGAAAATTCCGCCACATAAGTAATCCCTATCATTTTAATCAAAATTCCGATATACCCTGTGTCCAGCTTCACATAGTCCTGCATTCGGTTAATCACTGACAACACCAATTCCAGCTTGGACAGAATAAAATAAAAAATGCACAGCGACACTCCCAGGGTGGCAAAGAGCTCGTACTCCTTTTTCTGCTCCTTTAACATGATTCCCAGCAACGTTCCGACAATTCCCAGAACTGCAATCTTTAAAATATCCATTCCGTTCCTGCCTTTACAATGCAAACAGATTTTTCATGGTTTCAAACAATTCATAGATATAAGGCACAATCCAGAAAAGCACAATCAAAAGTCCTGCAAGACTGGTCAGAAAGGCATGTTCCTCTCTTCCGCTGTGTTTTAATACCTGGCTCAATACGGTGACAAGAATTCCCACCGCCGCTATTTTAAAAATCAAACTTATACTCATATATGCCTCCGCGCCATCAGATTAACAGAATAACCAAAAACAACCCGCACATCAGACTCAAGGTTCCGGCGATTTTCTGTCGGTCTTTCAATTCTTCCTGTGCTTTTTGAATCAGTACTTCCGTCTGCTCTATGTACAATTCCAGGTTTTTCAATTGCATCTGACCATCTAAATACCCAAAGTTCTCTCCTGCCCGCTTTAGCAGTTCCCGCTCTTCT
>JAAWLS010000077.1 GCA_022798035.1 Lachnospiraceae bacterium
GTGCCGTTTTTCAGTATTTCCGGTTCTGATTTTGTAGAGATGTTTGTCGGCGTGGGCGCTTCCCGTGTGCGGGATTTATTTGAAGAGGCCAAGAAAAATGCGCCTTGTATCGTATTTATTGATGAAATTGACGCGGTGGCAAGAAGACGTGGTACCGGAATGGGCGGCGGCCATGATGAGAGAGAGCAGACTTTGAACCAGCTTTTGGTGGAAATGGATGGTTTTGGCGTCAACGAAGGCATTATCGTGATGGCGGCTACCAACCGGGTTGATATTTTGGACCCTGCCATTATGCGTCCAGGACGTTTTGACAGAAAAGTGTATGTAGGCAGACCGGATGTGGGCGGAAGAGAAGAGATTTTGAGAGTTCATGCCCAGAATAAGCCTCTGGGAGATGATGTGGATTTGAAACAGATTGCCCAGACTACTGCAGGTTTTACAGGAGCAGATTTGGAAAACCTGTTAAATGAAGCGGCAATTTACGCAGCAAAAGAGGACAGAGCCTATGTTGTTCAGGGAGATATCCGCAAATCTTTTGTGAAAGTGGGAATCGGCTCTGAAAAACGAAGCCGTATTATCACAGAGAAGGAGAAGAAAATCACAGCATATCACGAGGCAGGCCATGCAATTTTGTTTCATGTGCTGCCGGATGTGGGGCCTGTGTATTCTGTGTCTATTATACCCACCGGCGTAGGCGCGGCAGGTTATACTATGCCGCTGCCGGAGCGTGAGGAGATGTTCAACACCAAGGGAAGAATGATGCAGGAGATTATGGTAGACTTGGGCGGAAGAGTAGCGGAGGAACTGATTTTTGATGATATCACTACCGGAGCTTCCCAGGATATCAAACAGGCAACGGGCGTAGCCAAAGCCATGGTGACAAAATACGGCATGTCGGAACATGTGGGATTAATTAATTATGACAATGAGGACGACGAGGTATTTATCGGCAGGGATTTGGCTCATACCAGGTCTTACGGAGAGAATATCGCAGGCGTGATTGACCAGGAAATCAAACGGATTATTGATGAATGCTATCAGAAATCTAAAAGTATTCTGATGGAGAATGAGACGATTCTTCACAAATGCGCAGAGCTTCTTTTGGAGAAAGAGAAAATCAGCCGGGACGAGTTTGAAGAGCTGTTTGAAGGGTAAATTGTGCAAAATGACGATAGTATTTTAGAAGTATGGGAAGAAGGTACTGTACAAAGTGGATAAAAATGAGTTTTAATTTTTGTGAAGTTTGTGCACACTTATTGAGGGATTTGTGGTACTATAATTACTGTAAAAACCCCCCAATACATTATATAGTTTTTGCTACACCCCATAGTAAAAATACCTTCTCCTAAAAAGGCAGCTCGCGAAAGCTGCCTTTTTACTTGTATTACAGGAAAGAACTTGTTGCTGTGAAGTACTAAAGTCTATAGATTTCCTGTGATACAAAAAATATTATGCGCACTCGTGCGAGAGAGATGTCGCTATGTGACCGCACTCGGCGCAGCAAAGTGTTCAGGCCCCTCATGAGTGAGGGGATGGGGCTGAAATGGTCTTGCTACTTTGTTCTCATATAGAAAATTCTTTTGATATAAAAAATAAGGTTGATTTAGAGAAAACTATCAGATACAATGAAAAAAGGCAGTAAATCTTGTGGAACCAGAGGCAGTTATGATAAAAGAGGGTTGAAGAATGAGCAATTATTCCATTTACGAATTGAACCAGAGGCAGCAGTATATGATGCAGATGCGTCCTTTGCTGCGCAAGCATGCGTTGTTTTCGGATGGCACAAAGGATTATAGAAATCCTCCGGAACCTGGCGAAAATGAGAAAGTGATACTTACATTCCGCACGGCAAAAAATAATGTGGATATTGTATGGCTGTGTAATGAAGAAAAGAAAATTCCCATGAAGAAGCGGGAAACCAGAGGGGAATTTGATTATTACCGGACAGAGATACAATTGGGAACAACAGAATATCGTTATCATTTTGAAGTGGCAACCGGAATGCTTCATTGCTATTATGACCGTTTGGGCGTGACGCCGCAGGTGCGTTCAGAATATGATTTTGCCATTGTACCGGGATTTTCCACACCGGATTGGGCAAAGGGCGCCGTCATGTACCAGATACTGGTAGACCGTTTTTACAATGGGGACTCCTCCAACGATGTAAAAACAAATGAATACCACTACATCAAAGTTTACAGCCAGGGAGTAGAGGACTGGGAAAAATGTCCTGCGAATTTTGGTGTGGCGGAATTTTACGGCGGAGATTTGGCTGGTGTTTTAAAGAAAATGGATTATCTGCAGGAATTGGGCGTAGAGGTTTTGTACTTTAATCCGCTGTTCGTATCTCCTTCCAATCACAAATATGATATTCAGGATTACGATTATATTGACCCCCATTATGGAGTGATTATTGAAGACGGCGGGGAAGAGCTGCCTCAGGGAGAGACCGACAATGCCAAGGCTACCAGATACATCAAACGAGTTTCCAATGTGGAAAATCTGCTGGCAAGCAACGAACTGTTCGCCTGCCTGGTGGCAGAGGCCCATAAGCGGGGAATGAAAGTGATTCTGGACGGTGTGTTCAATCACTGCGGTTCTTTTAATAAATGGCTGGACAGAGAACTGATTTATGAGAAAGAAGTAGGGTATGCCACGGGAGCTTATGTGTCTGCAGACAGTCCCTATCGTGATTTTTTTCAGTTCCACGACGAAAACAGCTGGCCTTATAATCAGTCTTATGACGGGTGGTGGGGACATGACACACTGCCGAAGTTAAATTATGAAGGCTCTCAGGATTTGTACGATTACATTTTAGATATAGGAAAAAAATGGGTATCACCGCCTTACAATGCAGATGGCTGGCGTCTGGATGTGGCGGCAGATTTAGGTCACACCGTAGAATTTAATCATCAGTTTTGGCGAGATTTCCGTAAGGCAGTGAAGGAAGCGAATCCCAATGCAATTGTGTTGGCGGAGCATTATGGGGACCCGATGGAATGGCTGAAGGGGGACCAGTGGGACACGGTCATGAATTATGACGCCTTTATGGAACCTCTGACTTGGTTTTTGACAGGAATGGAAAAACACAGCGATGGTTACAGGCAGGATATGCTGGGGAATTTTCAAAATTTTGAGGGCGCTATGAATTACTATATGACCCGGTTTATGACCCCTTCCCTGCAGTGCGCCATGAATGAGCTGTCCAACCATGACCATTCCAGATTTTTGACACGGACCAATCACAAAGTGGGAAGAGTGGATGTACTGGGAAGTGCTGCGGCAGGTGAAAATGTCAATAAGGGCGTGCTGAAAGAGGCAGTGGTAGTACAGATGACCTGGCCGGGAGCTCCCACCATTTATTATGGGGATGAGGTAGGAGCCGTCGGTTTTACGGACCCGGATAACCGCAGAACATTCCCCTGGGGAAAAGAGGACCAGGAGCTGCTGAATTTTCACCGGGAAATCATTCGAATCCACAGGCGGTATGAGGCCTTGAAAACAGGCTCGTTAAAATTGCTGGGAGGCGATTATCAGTTATTGTGTTATGGACGTTTTAACCGCCATCAGCAATTTGTGATTGTGATTAACAATGACTATGTGCAGAGAGAGATGGAATGGAGAGTGTGGCCGGCAGGCATGGAACGGGAGACCAGACTGGAACGGATTATGGTTACAACGCCGGACACTCATTCTTTGGAGCCGGTGATTTATGAGGTACACAATGGACGGCTCAAACTTTCGCTTCCACCCAATTGTGCTGTGATTTTGAAAAATATAGGAAAGAGTAAAATTTGAAATTTGCAAAAGTATTTCGTCCCAGAGGCATGATTCTGCCTGATTTTAGAGATATCTGAATTGCAAATTGGATTGCTGAAAGTTATAATTTAGACTTGCAAGAGGAAAAATCATATGCTATAATACATTGTTGTTAGGGCAAAGTAAGGAATGATTTACCCTTGCATTATGGATGGATTCCCGAGTGGCCAAAGGGGGCAGACTGTAAATCTGTTGGCAACGCCTTCGAAGGTTCGAATCCTTCTCCATCCATTATTTATGTATAGAGTTTGCCGCAGTGGCGGAACTGGCAGACGCGCAGGACTTAAAATCCTGTGGTGGCGACATCGTACCGGTTCGATTCCGGTCTGCGGCATTTCTGGAAATGGCTTAAACATCAGGTTTAAGTCTTTTTTGTTTTTATATAGAAATTTCTTGTGCAAGGCAGCAGGATGCGCAGTTATGCGCGAGATTCTTTCTTGTATCTCTGGGGAGTACCATACAGAAGAAAAAGTGAGGTACAAAGTATGGCAAGAAGAAAAATAAAGGTCATCCGTGTTGAACCAAAATTAAAACGGGAGAAGCCAAGAGAACAGATACGGGTGGCAGCTTATTGCAGAGTGAGTACTTTGATGGAGGAACAGGAGCTTTCTTTTGAATCTCAATGTGAATACTACGAAAAATTAATTTGTGAAGAACCCGGGATGATATTGGCTGGTATATACGGAGACCAGGGGTGTTCCGGGCTCCATGCAGAATCCAGACCGGAATTGCAGCGATTACTGCGGGACTGCAGGGCTGGAAATATTGATTTAATATTGGTGAAATCTATTTCAAGGTTTGCACGAAACGCAGTGGAATGCATGGAAATGGTGGAAGAGCTGAAAATGCTTGGAATCGCAGTGGATTTTGAACGGGAAGGAATCCGGAGTGATGACGTGAATTTTGAGCTGGTTCTCAAACTCCTGGCTTCGGCAGCCCAGGAGGAATCCAACAGTTTGAGTCAGGCAATCCGATGGTCTTATGACAGAAATGCGGAATTGGGACAGCCCACCAGAATATGCTGTTATGGGTACCGCAAAGCTCCCAGGGAAAAGGGGACTCCGCATGTATGGGAAATCTATGAGCCGGAAGCAAAGATGGTGAGAGAAATGTTCCGCCTGGCCGGGGAAGGGTATCGTTACAGACAGATTGCGGATTACATGAATGAGATGGAGAGAGAAAGCGGTCAAACTACAGTGTGGAGACCGGGAAGAATCCGAAGAATGCTTTTAAATGAGGCTTACAAAGGGGACATTCTGACGAATAAAAATTATACGCCGGATTATCTTTCTGGGAAGGTAAGGAAAAATAAGGGGCAGCATACGCAGTTTTATATTGAAGGTCATCATGAGCCAATTATTCCTCCGGCAGAATTTGACGCAGTCCGACAAAAGATTGAGGCGGGGAGGACAATGTAATGCCAGAAAAAGCAGCGGGGAAAACCAGTGAAAAATCAAAACTTTCTACTGACCTCAGCGTGATAAAAAAATGCCAGCAAAAGAAGAGTAAAAAAAAGAAATTGCGGATAGCAGCTTATTGCCGTGTCAGCAAAGATATTGAACTGCAGCAGAGCAGCCTGAATACCCAGATGGTTTCTTATCAGAAATTGATAGAGGAGCATCCGGATTGGAACCTTGTGGATATTTATGCAGACCAGGGGCTGACTGGAACAAATGCGTCGAAACGCGTGGAATTTCAGAGAATGATTGACGACGCAAAAGACGGAAAGATAGATTTGATTCTGGCAAAGTCTATTTCAAGATTTGCGAGAAATACCTTAGACACATTGAAATACACCAGAGAGTTAAAAGACATCGGAGTGGGCGTCTATTTTGAGAAGGAAAAAATCAATACTTTGGCGGCTACCTCAGAGATGCTTCTGACCGTTTATGCGGCCTTTGCCCAGGAGGAAAGCCACAGTATTTCTGAAAATATGAAAAAGGGAATGCGCCAGAGATTTAAGCTGGGAATTCCCAAGTGGTCACTGCTCTATGGGTTTGAGCGGGTGGGAAAAGATGAATGGGGGATTGTTGAAAAAGAGGCTGAAATTATACGTGAAATTTTTGAGTTGTATATCTGCGGGAATTCTTTTGTGGAGATTGCCAATTACCTGAACGAAAAAGGAGTTCCAGGTCCGTCAAAAAACGGAAATGCGTGGCATGTGAATCCTGTGGGGGAGATTCTCAAAAATGAGAAATACATGGGAGACTGCCTGATGCAAAAAACCTATACGGTCGACCATCTCACCCATAGAAAAGTTCCAAATAAGGATGCAGCGGTGGAACAGTATTATAAAAAGAATCACCATCCGGCTATCGTGAACCGTGAGACATATGAAACGGTACAGAAAATTATGGTAATGAAAGACAGAAACAGGGGATTTATTCAATATCCTTATTATGGATTTCTATGCTGTCCTTATTGTGGGAAGCAGATGGTGAAATGCCGGTTAAATACCAGAAAAACGGAATCTGCCTGGATATGCGGAGGACAGGGAGACAAAATTTTCTGGCATGAGAGAACCGATTGCCCAATCTACTGGGTGAAAGAAAAATACATTACGGAAGCTCTCCGGCAGGCGATAGAGGAACTGGACCCAGAGGATATTAGGGACAAAATGGAGGAGATTCTTTGGGTTCAGAGAGAAATTGAAAAGAGGGATAATGTGGAGTACGTTCACTTGCTGAAATTAGTGGAAAAAATCACTTTTTCAGATTGGAACACATTAGAAATTACCTGGAAATTTGAACAAAAGGCAGAAATTCTCATCTCATATGCTCTTCCCAGTGACTATCCTCAGCCGGAGGCAGAACAGGTAGACGGAGAATGGAGGATAGGAAATATTCCCATTTTAAAATGCGGTGTGAAATCTGCCCTTGCGGCGATGGAAAAACAGAAGGAGTGTGTGAGAAATATGAAAATTATCCCGCCGGAGGAGGGGGAAATGGTACAGATACCTTCTGTGAGGAAAACAAAGGAAAAATAGTCGATGAAGGTAACGAGAGTAGTTCATGAAGCTGAAGGGCGCAGAAAGAGAGTGGCGGCTTATGTCAGGGTCAGCACGCTGTGCGAAGAGCAGGGGGAATCTTTTGAGGCTCAGATGAAGTACTTTAAGACATTGATTGAGAGTGTGAGAGACTGGGAATTTGTGGAAATTTATGCGGACCAGGGCATTACAGGGGTAAACGCGAAAAAAAGAAACGGATTTACGAGAATGATTGAGGATGCGGTGAATGGAAAGATTGACATTATTCTGGTAAAATCTATTTCACGTTTTGCCAGAAACAGCAAAGAGGCGCAGATGTACATTCACAAATTAAAAGAAAGCAATGTAGAAGTGCGGTTTGAGCGGGAGGGGATTTCATCGTTGAATCCTCAGTCGGAGATGGTTTTTAATTTTATGGCTGCAATTGCCCAGGAGGAGTCAAAATCTATTTCAGAGAATATGAAGTGGACGTATCAGCGGCTGGCAGAGAGGGGAATCCGCCATATTGGAAACAACCATGTTTTGGGATACGCGGAGATAGAGGGAAAACTTGTGCCCAATGAGGATGCCTGGATTCCAAAACTTATTTTTGAAGAGTATGCCGCCGGGCTCAAAAGTAAGGAGATTATTAAACATCTGGACGAGCGGGGCGCAAGACGGATGCGCAAGAAAGATTCCTTTCAATATAGCACGATAAATTATATTTTAAGAAATGAGATTTACGTGGGCGACCGGAAAATTCAAAAGAAACCGCCGATTGATTATCTGACAAAGAGGCCGGATTACACCAAATCCTATGACAGCTTTTACATTAAAGATGACCACGAAGGGATTGTTTCGCGGGAAGTGTGGAAAAAGGTGCAGAGAAGAATAAAATCTGAGACGGAGAAAAGAGCGAAAAAGAAAGGAAATCTTTGAGAAATGGAACCGGCTTCTGAGAAATGGAACCGGCGGAAAGACAAATTTTCCAAAATATCGGATGGTTTCTGGAAACTGATAAAGGTACAGGAGAATTTTACGAAAATGTATGATAGGAACGCTTATAATCTGACGGCGTAAGTCCCACATATTTTTCAAATTGTTTTGTAAAATGGCTTTGGTCCCAGAAACCTGCAAGCAGGGCTGCTTCTGCTATCGTCTCTGTTTTGCTGATAGAACGCTGCGCCTTACGGATTCGGTTTTGGATTTGAAACTGGTGAGGTGTCAACCCCACTTCTTTTTTAAAACTTCGGATAAAATGATATTTGCTGATAAAAGCCTGTTGCGCCATGGATGAAACGCGAAACGTGTCCTCTGGGTGTAGCTCCAGTTGTTCTTTCAGCTGGACAATAAAAGAATTTTGTCTGGCAGAAGTGAACCCCGTTGGAAGAGCGTTCAACTGGGATAAGCTGGGCTCTGTTGGAAGAGTGTCCAATTGAGCCAGGATGGCCTCTGTTGGGAGAACGTTCGACCGGGATAAGCTGGGCTCTGTTGGGAGAGAGTCTATTTTCCTGGTATTCTGCAGGACTGTCAGAAATTTTTTAAAATTATTTTTTATGAGGTCCATGGAATATCGCTGTAAAATGTCTTTGGGAATACACAGGCTGAGCAGACTGTAGCTGTCATCAGCTGAAATGCTGTGAGGTACATAGGGCGGAATAGAAAATGTTTGATTCTTTTTATAAATTTTTGTCTCCTGGTTTGCAGTGAGCGTAAGAAGGCCTTCCAGAACAATACCCACAGTAAATACGGAAACATGATTGTGCAGGGGATAAGATATGCACCAGTCAGTGCAGAAAATTAACTCTATTCCTGTTTCTGTGTTGTGTAGATAATGTATAGTGCCGGGCATTGCAGATTCACCTCTTCTCTTTCTGAAATTATATCGGCTGGCTGTAAAAAAAGCAACTGTTTCTCTCGATTTTAAATTGGATAACGGCTATCCTTGT
>JAAWLS010000078.1 GCA_022798035.1 Lachnospiraceae bacterium
TTTTACCGCATTATCCACCAGATTATAGAGCAGCGACTTAAATAATTCCCGGTCCACCAGTAGAGTTCCCGATTCCGCTTCGCAGATAAAATGCATATTCTTTCTGTCCACAATCACTTTCAGAGAAGTTCCGATTTCCCGAAATAATTTTTCCATATCTTCCTGCTGCCAATCCAGATTTGTCTCTCCCACCGTAATCAATTCCATCAATTTTCCGGATAACGTCCGCATCCTGGCAGCCTCTGACTTGATGATTCCTGCATACTCAATTCTGCTTTCTTCTGTAATCTCTTTTTGTATCTGCAGCAAATCGGAGAATCCCAAAATGGATGTGAGAGGCGTCTTCATCTCATGAGAAAGGTTGTCAATGAAGTGTTTCCTGTCCTCTGCCACATCTTTTAAGGCCTTTATGTTCGTCTCCACGGCCTCTGCCATGCGGTTCATATTGTGGGCAAGTTCAGAGAGTTCATCATTTCCTTTTTCCTCAATGCGCTTTTCATAGCTCCCCTGGGCAATGGCCCTGGTTCCCTCATTGATTCTTTTCAGAGGATTCAAAAGCATTTTCACCACAACCAGAAGAATCAGCGCAATCACCATAGCGCACGCCATACTGATAATCTGTATCTGCCACAGCATATTTTCATGAATTTCCATCACATCCGAAATGTCGCTTACAGTAATCACGTAATATGTTTTTCCTTCCATGCTCTCTGCGGAGGCTGTATACAGATGATTTCCTTCCACCTGCATGTAGCTCTTTCCAGTTTCCTGCACTGCATCCAAAAGTCCTCTCGGCAGTTCCGTCTCTTTGTTTGCATACACCCGCTCCCCCTGCCCGTTATAAAACATAATTCCGCTGCCTTCTCCATCTTTTTCAAAGGTGCGTTTCATATGTTTTTTTAAATCTTTTTCTTCCAGCACAATGACGTTTGTCTTCAGACGCTCCGTAATCATCATGCTCTTAAAGCTGGTAACCAGAAAAGTATGTTCACCGTATACGCTCTGCTTTTTCTGATTCAGAGAAAAAGAATAACTATTTTGCAACAGCAAAATACTGGTCATGCTCACTGCCAGCATCACCAGTATCAATGTATATAAAAATATTTTCTGCCAAAGTTTCATTCCATCTGCTCCTTTGCACTTTCCAGACGGTAACCAAGCTTCGGAATCGTCACCAGCTTGTCTTTCAGGTTCAGTTTCTTGCGCAGCTGCTGAATGTGAATGTCAATGGTTCTTGTCTCACCTTCATATTCAAATCCCCAGACGGCAGACAGCAGGCGGTCCCGGGAAACCGCCACGTCCTTATGCTGGATAAAGAATACCAGCACTTCAAATTCTTTTGGCGTCAGATAGACCTCTTCTCCCTTGTATTTGCAGGTATGTTCTTCCACGTTCACCGATATGCCGCCGTAAGAATAGGTATTTTCCGTCCGTTTCACCCGGCGCAGAATCACCTCAATCCGCGCCAGCAGTTCCATGGCCTCAAAAGGTTTCACGATATAATCCTCTGCACCCAGCCGCAGTCCCCGCACTTTGTCCGTCAGCTCCTGCTTCGCAGTGATAAAAATGACCGGTGCATCCGTATTGGTGCGTTTCTTTATAATCTCAAACCCGCTCATATCCGGCAGCATCACGTCCAGCAGAATCAAATCGTAAGTTTCATGTTCAATTTTCTCAAAAGCCTCGGCTCCGTTGCCGCATACAATTCCCTCGTACCCGCCGATGGCTACCGTTGCCTCTATCAACTTTGCGATATTCGCGTCGTCCTCCACAATCAAAATCTTTATCATGCCGTCTCCCGCCTTTTTCTTCCTGGTTGTCAGTATATCAAATTTTTTTCAAAAAGTATGCAGGAAAATGTAAGAAAATTATAAACAATATGCCCGCCAATGCCCCAATTCCGTCAATACACACGTCCGATATTCTGCCTGCTCTTCCCGGTACAAATAACTGATGAATTTCATCTGTGGCCGCATAGCACACCGTCAGTCCCCATGCCAGGAACATTATTTTTCTCCTGCGTCTCTTTGTCTCAGAGGATAGATTTTTTTGAAAAAAGGACACTTCTTTAGAACATTCCATAAAATAAAGCAGAAATAAAACAGACAGCACTGCATATTCGCTCATATGGGCCCCTTTACGCACTGCAAACTGCATGCGTTCCGCCTGGGCCGTCAACTCCTGCTCTGTCTTTTTCTGTTTCCACACCCGATTCTGCCATTCTGCAATTCGGTAAGCAGTAGACTGGCTGACCTTAGAAGATTTTACCGCGCTCTGAGCTGAAAAAAGAAAAATCACCGCCATCCACAGAACAATTAAAATTCCAATCACGCGCTTTTTCATACAGGTTCCTCCTTTTTAACTTCCACTGTTATCTTACTGTATCATAAAGTTTGACAATCTGCAAAAAATATGGCATAATACTCTCACAAAACCTTAACCGGAGTGGATTTTTTAAGAGAAATCTTTTTTCGCCACACAATTACATTTCGTAATTGTGTGGCTTTTTTTGTGAGAAACAGGTAATCAGAAAAGGAGAATATTTATGGAACAGACATTTATGAAAGAGAAAAAAATACTGCCGCTGGTGATTTCCATGTCGCTCCCTATGGTGATTTCCATGGCAGTCAATTCCCTCTATAATATTGTAGACAGTTATTTTGTGGCAAAACTGAGTGAGGAAGCCATGACTGCCCTGGCTTTAGTCTATCCCGTCCAGAATCTCATTAATGCCATTGCCATCGGGTTTGCCATCGGCATCAATGCATGCGCCGCTTTCTATCTGGGCGCAGACCAGCGGGAAAATGCCGATAAAGCAGCCACGCAGGGACTGCTTCTCAACTTTCTGCATGGGGCCGTTTTAAGCGTTCTGTGTATCGCCGGAATGCCTGCTTTTTTGAGGATGTTTTCTTCCGACGAGACTACCATCCGCCTGGCGCTGACTTACTCTAACCGTGCATTTCTCTTTGCTGTGTTTATCACAACGGGAATCTCTTTTGAGAAAATTTTTCAATCTGTGGGAAGAATGAAGGTGTCCATGTTCAGCATGATATGCGGATTTCTCACCAATATCATTTTGGACCCGCTTATGATTTTCGGCGTGGGATTTTTCCCTGCCCTGGGCATCGCGGGGGCTGCTTACGCCACCGGAATCGGACAATGCATCTCTCTGATTGTTTACCTGCTGTTCTATTTTTTCCGGCCGATTCCAGTGAAAATTAAGCGCAGTGCTATTCCCTTTGACAAAGAAGTGATTGGCAGAATGTATTCCATCGGTATTTCAGCCACACTGACTATGGCCCTTCCTTCTCTGTTGATTTCCGTGCTGAATTTTATTTTATCAGGTTTCTCAGGGATTTATGTGCTTGTGCTGGGCGTCTACTACAAACTGCAGACTTTTATCTATCTGACTGCCAATGGCATTATCCAGGGCATCCGGCCTCTGATGGGGTATAACTACGGAGCCGGAGAACAGGAACGCGTCCGGGAAATTTACCGCACCTCGCTGAAACTGATTATGGGGGTTATGCTGATTGGAACTATACTCTCCTGGACAATACCGGAGCATTTAATCGGCTTATTCACGCCCAATCCAAAGACCATACAGATTGGCGTCACTGCCCTTCACATTATCAGTCTTGGCTTTATTGTGTCAGCTGTCTCTGTCACAAGTTCCGGCGCACTGGAAGGGCTTGGAAAAGGAATTCCGGCTCTTGTCATTTCTCTGCTCCGCTACATTATCATTATCATACCTGCCGCATTTTTGTTCTCCCGGTTTGCCGGGGCAGACGGCGTATGGTATGCTTTCTGTTTTTCGGAATTTGCCACTGCCGTATGCTCTCTGTTCATTTACCGGAAGGCAGCAGATTCCGGCAGCCAGAAAGATACAAAACTGGAAGTGGAATAGGGTAAAAAGGAGCTGTAGAAGGACATGACGTCATATTTTCTCAACAGTCAAAAGGTCCTGCCTCTCATCTCCGGCTATCGGCAGAAACCAGAAGTTTTTTATCATGTTTGACTCAGCAGTTCTTTCAAGATTTTGTTTACCATTCCCGGATTGGCTTTTCCTTTCATGGCTTTCATCGTCTGACCTACCAAAAATCCTATGGCTTTCTCTTTGCCATTCCGGTAATCAGACACAGACTTAGGATTGCTTTTTATCACCTGGGCGGCTGCGTTTCTCAACTCTCCTTCATCGTTGACAACATTTAACCCATGTTCTTTTACATAACTGCCCGGCTCAATATCTTCCTCAAATATTTTTTCAAATACTTCCTTCGCCACCGTGTTGCTGAGGCTTCCATCCTCTGTAAGGGCTATCAGTTCTGCCAGATGTCTGGGAGAAAATCTGAGTTCTTCTGCATCCATCTCTTTTTCTTTCATCAGACGCATGGTCTCTCCCATCAGCCAGTTGCTGACCTTTTTCGGCTTTTTACAGAGTTCTGCCGTCTCCTCAAAAATATCCGCCAGATGTTTGGAGGCTGTGATAATCTCAGCGTCATATTGGGGAAGTCCATACTCCCTCTGATACCTTTCCATTTTCTCCGGCTGAAGCTCCGGCTGAGCTGCCTTTATTCTGGCAATCCATTCATCACTGATTTCCACGGGTACCAAATCCGGCTCTGGAAAATACCGGTAATCCTGCGCATCCTCTTTGCTTCGCATAGCGTAAGAATACTCTTTGACATCATCCCATCTTCTGGTCTCCTGGATTACTTCTTTCCCTTCTTCCAGCAAATCAATCTGGCGGTTTTTCTCTGCCTCTATGGCCCGGGTAATGGCTTTAAAAGAATTCAGGTTTTTCATCTCTGTCCGGGTTCCCATCTGTTCCGTCCCTGCCTCCCGCACAGACAAATTGACGTCCGCCCGCATGGAGCCCTCATTTAATTTACAGTCGGATGCTCCCAGATACTGAATCATCATCCGCAGTTTTTCCAGATAGGCAATGACTTCCTCGGCAGAACGCATGTCAGGCTCCGAGACAATCTCAATCAACGGCACGCCGGAACGGTTGTAATCCACAAAAGAACAATCTTCCCATTCATCGTGTATCAGTTTTCCAGCGTCCTCTTCCATATGAATCTCATGGATTCCCACCGTTTTTTTCCCGGAGGAAGTCTCAATCTCCACCTTTCCATCCCGGCAGATGGGAAGATACAGCTGGGAAATCTGATAGTTCTGCGGATTGTCCGGATAAAAATAATTCTTTCTGTCAAACTTGCAATATCGGGTGATGGAGCAGCCCGCGGCAAGGCCCACTGCCATGGCATACTCCACCACCTGCTTATTTAGAACAGGCAGGGAGCCGGGCATTCCAGTACACACAGGACATGTGTGGGTGTTGGGTTCACCTCCAAAGGCCGTGGAACAGCCGCAGAAAATTTTCGTTTTTGTGGCAAGCTCCACATGAACCTCCAGCCCGATTACCATCTCATACTCTTTCCTCATATGGGCTCCTCCTCTCTCTGGTCTGCTCAAACGCATAGGCTGTCTGAATAATTTTTTTCTCCTGGAAACAGTCCCCAATCAGCTGCAGTCCAATAGGCAGACCCTTGGAATCCAGGCCGCAGGGCAATGTTATTCCCGGGAGGCCCGCCAGGTTTACGGCCACGGTGTAGATGTCGCCCAGATACATTTTCAGCGGCTCTTTCAGGCTGCTGCCGATTTTGGGCGCAGTGGTGGGAGCCGCCGGCCCTAAGATTACATCGTACCTGGCAAAAGCCTTGTCAAATTCCTGCTTAATCAGAGCTTTTGTGCGCAGCGCTTTCAAATAATAGGCGTCGTAATAGCCAGAACTCAGTACAAAGGAGCCCAGCATAATCCGTCGTTTTACTTCCGGACCGAATCCCTGGGAGCGGCTCTTTTTGTACATATCATGAAGTCCTTCATATTCTCCTGCACGGTAGCCATATTTGACCCCGTCAAAACGGGCCAGATTGGAGCTGGCTTCTGCACAGGCAATTACATAATAGGCAGGAATTGCATATTCCACCAAAGCCAAATCAAACATTTCCACCTCTGCTCCCTTTTCCTCCAGCGTCTTAGCTGCCGCGAGAACAGCTGTTTTTACCTCTTCCTCCAATCCGTCTCCCAGGTAATCTTTGGGGATTCCGATTCTCATGCCTTTTACATCATCTTTCAATGCAGACATGAAATCTCTGTCCTTCCGTTTCAGCGAAGTGGAATCCTTCTTGTCATAAGAGGTGATTTCCTCTAAAATTGCAGCGCAGTCTGTCACGTCTTTCGCCACTGGCCCAATCTGGTCCAGGGAGGAACCGTAGGCAATCAATCCGTATCTTGACACCGTCCCATAAGTGGGCTTTAATCCTGTCACACCGCAGAAAGCGCTGGGCTGGCGAATGGAGCCTCCTGTGTCTGAGCCGAGTGCATAAAAGCATTCTTCAGCCGCCACCGCTGCGCAGCTTCCGCCGGAAGAACCGCCAGGCACATGCTCTAGGTTCCATGGATTTCTGGTGGCACCCCAGGCGGAAGTTTCCGTAGTACTCCCCATGGCAAACTCATCCATATTCGTTTTACCCAAAATCACTGCGCCTGCGTTTTCCAAATTTCTCACCGCCTCTGCCGTGTATGTGGGAATAAAATTTTCAAGAATTTTAGAGCTGCAGGTGGTCCGTATGCCTGCCGTACACATATTGTCTTTGACTGCCATGGGAACTCCGGCCAAAATGCCTGTCAATTCTCCTTTGTCTATTCTCTGCTGGATTTTCCGGGCCTGTTCAAGCGCCGCTTCTTCCTCTATGCTCACATAGCTGCCAACGTGCTTTTCCACATTTTCAATCTGCAAAAGCGCTGCCTGAACTGCCTCTGAAACACTGATTTCCCGTTCTTTTATTTTTTTCCCAAGCTGCACTGCCGTCAGCTGTCTCATCTCTCTCATGGATATGGATTTCCCTCCTTTTTAAAAATGCTGCAGACCTTCCTTTCTCAGCCCACTGTCTTTGGCGCCTGATAACTTCTGCTGTTCAGTATTGGCTTAGTATATCTCCCTTCTCAGCCCACTGTCTTTGGCACCTGATAGCTGTCCCCGCTCACATTCGGGGCATTTTTCAGCATGTTTTCCCTGTCATTTTCATTCGTCACCACGTCTTCCCGGAATACGTTGTTTACCGGAAATACATGGGACATGGGCTCGATTCCGGAGGTATCCAGTTCGTTTAATTTATCAATATAATCCAGCATTTCTTCCATATCCTTTTTCGCATGTTCCTTTTCCTCTGAGGATAACTCCAGTTTCGCAAGAATTTCCACGTATTCCATGGTTTCGTCCGAGATAATGTTTTGTCCCTGCCTTTGTTTTTTTTCTGATTCTCTCATGCTTTCTCCTCCTAATCCCTGACTTTGATGTGGGTTTCCCGAAGCTGCTGCTCCGTCACTTCTCCGGGTGCGCCGCACATCAAGTCCTGGGCGTTTCCATTCATGGGATATGCAATAACTTCACGGATATTTTCTTCACCCCGCAGCAGCATAATCATACGGTCAATTCCCGGCGCCATTCCTGCGTGAGGCGGTGCGCCGAATTGAAAGGCCTGATACAGCGCGCCAAATCTGCGTTTCAGCGTTTCCTCGTCATAGCCTGCAATTTCAAAGGCTTTTATCATGGTCTGCAAATCATGGTTGCGGACTGCACCGGAGGAAAGCTCAATTCCGTTGCAAACAATATCATACTGATAAGCCAGTACATCGAGAGGCTCCATGTTCTCCAGCGCTTCCAGACCTCCCTGGGGCATGGAAAACGGATTGTGGGTAAATCCGATTTGCTTCGTCTGGACGTCCCGCTCAAACATGGGAAAATCATTGACATAGCAGAATCGAAATGCATTTTTTTCCAGCAAATCCAGTTTTTCTCCCAGTTCAGTGCGAATCATACCAGCGTAATAAGCGGCTCTCTCTTCTCTGTCTGCCATAAAGAAAATGGTATCTCCCATCTCCAGCTCTGCAAGATTTTTAAGCTCCTCCTTCAATTCTTCTGGGATAAATTTGTCGATGGGGCCCTTGTAGCTTCCATCCTCCATCACTTCCAGATAACCCAGTCCTCCCATACCGATTCCCGTTGCAAATTTCAGCAGCTTTTCATGAAATCCTTTGGACATTTCCTCATGAACCCGGATGGCCCTGACGGTCTTTCCCTGAAATGGCCGAAACGTGCATTTCTGGAAAAATTCCGTCAAATCCAGGATGCGCAGAGGATTTCTCAAATCTGGTTTATCTGTGCCGAATTCCAGCATAGCCTGGCGGTAGCTGATAACTGGATAAGGCGTCTTTGTCACCTTGCTTCCCTCCGGAGCAAATTTCTCAAATGTGCCGGATAAAATTTCTTCTCCCACCCGGAACACATCTTCCTGGTCTGCAAAACTCATTTCAAAATCAAGCTGGTAGAATTCTCCCGGAGAGCGGTCCGCTCTGGCGTCCTCATCCCGGAAGCATGGTGCAATCTGAAAATATTTATCGAATCCAGACACCATCAAAAGCTGTTTGTACTGCTGAGGCGCCTGCGGCAGTGCATAAAATTTTCCTTTGTATTTTCGGGAGGGCACAATATAGTCTCTGGCTCCTTCCGGAGAGGAAGCACAGAGAATCGGCGTTTGTATTTCCAAAAATCCCATCTCTGTCATTTTCTCTCTCAGATAAGAAATTACCTTAGAGCGAAAAATAATGTTGTCTTTCACTTTCTGATTTCGCAAATCCAGATAACGGTATTTCAGCCG
>JAAWLS010000079.1 GCA_022798035.1 Lachnospiraceae bacterium
GGAATATGGCGCATCACGCATACTTTAAACAATTTTCTGGTCTGAGCCTCCACACCTTTGGAACCGTCAATCACCATCACGGCAGAGTCTGCCGCCATCAAAGTACGATACGTGTCTTCGGAGAAATCCTGATGCCCCGGCGTATCCAGAATGTTGATGCAATATCCTCCGTAGTTAAACTGCAGTACGGAAGAAGTGACAGAAATTCCTCTCTCCTTCTCAATTTCCATCCAGTCTGAGACTGCATGGCGGGCCGTCGCCTTTCCCTTCACAGAACCTGCCAGGTTAATAGCCCCTCCGTACAACAGAAATTTTTCTGTCAGCGTCGTCTTTCCCGCATCTGGATGGGAAATAATGGCAAATGTTCTGCGCTTCTCTATTTCTTTTTCTAAATCTGACAAAGTAGTTCCTCCATTTCCTTGATTAAGTTTCCGAACATCTTCAATGCTTCACGTACAGGCTCCTTGGTGGTCATATCCACGCCTGCATCCTTCAGCAAATCAATGGGGGACTTGCTGCATCCACTGCTTAAAAATTTCAAATAACATTTAACTGCCGGTTCTCCTTCCTCCAGAATTTTTTTGCATAGAGCCATAGAGGCCGCAAAACTGGTAGCATACTGATAGACATAAAAATTATAATAAAAGTGGGGAATTCTCGCCCATTCAATGGCAATCTCCTTATCTGCCACAATGTCGTTTCCATAATACTCCACATTCAAATCATAGTAAAGTTTTTTCAAAGATTCTGCCGTCAAAGTTTTGCCTTCTTCCACCATTTGATGGGTCAGAAGTTCAAATTCCGCAAACATGGTCTGGCGGTACAGAGTGCTCCTAAACTGATGAAGAAAATGATTAATCAGCCTTGCTTTTTTCTTTTTGTCTTCCGTGCGCTTCAGCAGATAATCCATCAGCAGTGCCTCATTGCAGGTAGAAGCCACCTCTGCCACAAATATTTTATAATTGCTGTCAAAAATATTGTTGTGCTTCGCAGAATAATAAGAATGAAGCGTATGCCCCATCTCATGGGCAAGGGTAAATTCCGAGTCCAGATTATTCTGATAATTCATCAGCACATAGGGATGCACAGAAAAACAGCCTGCAGAATAAGCCCCGCTGCGTTTGCCTTCATTTTCATATTTATCAATCCATCTGTTTTCAAATCCCTCTTTCAACACGCTTACGTAATCATCTCCCAGCACTTTAAGGGCTTCCATAATTTCTTCCTGGGCCTGTTCGTATGTGACCTCTATATTTTCCTCTTCCACCATGGACACATAAACGTCATACATGTGCAATTCTTCTAAGCCTAACAGCTTCTTGCGCAGAGACACATACTCATGCATGTAATGCATGTTTTCATGAACCGCCTCAATCAGGTTGTGATACACCTCTTTTGGCACATTGTTGGCGTCCACCGCCGCCTCCATGGAGGAACCATACTTTCTCGCCTTTGCGTAGAAAAGATTCGCTTTCACTTTTCCCTCATACAGAGAAGCAAAGGTGTTTTTGTACTGCTCATATCTCGCATAATAAGACTGAAATGCCTCCCGGCGCACCCGTACATCCGGACTCTCCAATAAAGGTATAAACCGTCCGCTGCTGACTTTCACCTGTTCTCCATTTTCGTCCTCTATGGTTGGATTTTCAAAATCTGCGTTTTCCAAAAGACTGTATGATTTTTCCATTGCAGCGCCCATCTCACGAGAAGAAGCCAGCAGCTCTTCCAGCTCTGGTGATAAAATGTGCTCTTTCAGCCTGCGCAAATCGTCAATGGTAACTTTATAGTTCCGCAGCCGAGGCGTCTCCTGGTAAAACTGCTGCATTTTTTCCTCTTCTATGTCCACTATCCAGGTGTCAATAGGAGCTGTCACAGTGGCATATTTGTGATAAATATTTATCATTTTTCCGTTCAGGGCCTGATATTCGTCATTCCCCTTATCCACATCGCTGCTTCGCTCCGTATAGCAGCGACCTTTGTCCAGAAGAATAGAAATTTCCTCTGCCTTCTGAAAATACTCCAGCAGATGCTCTCCACTCTCTGTCAGATATTCCTCTGTAAAATTCTTTAACTCTTCCACCATCTGCTCCAATTTTTCGGCATCTTCCAAAAGTAATTCCACAGATGCGTATAAATCCTCCAAAGCCCAGGTGTCCTCTTTTGCCACCTGTTCTCTTTTTAACAACTCTTTTGCCATAATAATCTCCTCTCTATCCATTATAATTGCAGTATACTGCTTTCTCATTCACAAGTATCGGCGGTATCATGTCTGTCGACATTATATCATATCCCTCTTTTCTTTGTCACCTTTCAGTCTCCTCTTTATCATAATATAACACAGAAAATGAACAGACGCCGTCAATATCCAGGACACCGGATAAGAAATATACAGACTCCACAAACTTCTATGCCACTGAAAAACCGTAAAAATCCAGAGAATCCGAAATCCGCAGGCGCCCAGCAAAGATACAATCATAGGCATCACTGCATAACCCAGCCCCCGCAGCTCTCCTACCATCACATCCATAATTCCGCAGAGACAGTAAGTGGTACAGATTACAGACAGACGCAGCAAACCCACTTCAATCACTCTGGCATCGGAAGAATAGATTCCCAAAAGCTGGTTTCCGAAAAGATATGCCGCCCAGCCCATCACAAGTCCCACTCCCGTTACCATAGCCAGACATTCCATCAGTACTTTCCCAATCCTTTTATAATTTCCGGCGCCAAAATTCTGGCTGGTAAAGCTAAGAGCTGTCTGATGAAATGCGTTCATAGCCATATAGATAAATCCCTCAATATTGGAGGCCGCCGTGTTTCCCGCCATAGCCACAGAACCAAAAGAATTTACGGAGGACTGAATCAGCACGTTGGACAATGAAAATACCGTACCCTGCAGTCCGGCCGGAAGGCCAATGCGCACAATCTGTACCACTTTCTCTTTTTTTAAATGAAGTCTGCTCCACTCTACCCGGCAGCCGCCCTCCATTTTCATCATACAGCGCAGAATAAAAAAAGCCGACACAACCTGGGAAATCACCGTTGCCAGAGCCACCCCTGCCACACCTAAATGAAAACCAATCACAAAAATTAAATTTAAAACAACATTGATGAGCCCTGCTGCAAAGAGATAATACAGCGGCCTTTGCGTATCTCCCACTGCCCGCAGAATGGAACTGCCGAAATTGTACAGAAGAATCACCGGCATTCCTGCGAAATAAATCCGGATATACAGCACGGCCTGATTCAGCACGTCGGCCGGAGTCCCCATCACCACCAGAATCTGCGGAGCCACAACCATACCGAACACCATCAGGCCCAACCCGAAGATAAAGCACAGCACAATGGCACTGTGTACCGTCTCGCTGATATCCTGCTCCTTTTTGGCACCATAAAACCGCGCCACCAGCACATTGGCTCCCACGGAAAAACCGATAAACAGATTCGTCAGCAGATTAATCAGAGATGCATTGGCTCCCACCGCCGCTAAGGCCGTACTTCCCGCAAATCTTCCCACCACCACCATGTCTGCCGCATTGAACAGAAGCTGCAGAATGCTGGAAATCATCAATGGGATGGAAAACATCAGAATTTTGGGAAGCAGCGCTCCACTGCACATGTCTATTTCATAAGATTTTCTTCTCATAGCAATTCCCTCTTCTTGTCAATTTTTTATTTCATATTATAGCAGATATTCTTAAAAATAACAAAGAAGGAATTTTTCATGCTGCATAATGTTTCGGCTAACCCCAACACGTTTTTAAAGATTGACAACAACGCAGCAGATGGGAATTCAGACCAGTAAAAGGTACGGCTAGGGTGAATTATACTAATTTTAAAATCTTAAAAGCCTCCTTATCCGGAAACTACATTTCCCTGGATAAGGAAGCCTCTGTTTATTGCCTTCTATTATCAAATTTTATTCAAAAATCTTCATAAATCCCAACTGGTGCATCCTCGTCAAAAGAGTATTGCTCCATCGTCTCTTTTTCAAAATTGTATACCGTAACCACTTCTTTTGCAGGGTCCACAATCCAATATTCCCGGACACCTGCCTTTTGATATTTGAATAATTTCGTAAAATAATCCATTGCCCTGCTGCTTTGTGAAAACAAGTCACAATTCCTTCTGATGTCTCTTAAATCCCAGTCTTGCCAGGGGCAGCATAATCACTGTTAAAAGTGCATAGAGAACTGCTCTTGCGGTAAGAACATCCAAAACCACTCCGCCGAATTGATAGGAAATATATTTGCCAAACTCTGGCATTACCGCACGGTAAGGCAGCAAAAACAAAGTCAGGTTATATAACCCTGTCGTCCCATTGGGCGTCAGAAACATTGGAATGAAAAGTATGGGAACCAGCACAATCAGCACAAGATACGGACTTTTCATTTTGGCGGATAAGAGAAGCGTCAGCCCAATCATGGCAAGGAGCACCAGATACATAACGCCAATGTTGACAAGAACAGCCTGCAGAAATGTAAATGGATAGGGAATCGTTGTGTTTGCAACCTGCAGAGGCAGATTCCAGCCATCCGCACCGAAGGCTGCCAGGGGCAGTCCCCAGGCCACAACAATATGAAGCGCAAATGCAGCCGTTCCAAATAAAAGCGACGCTGTTATTTTGGCTGTTATCAGTTTTGTTTTCCCATATCTTCCTGACAAAATCACCGCGTCTGTACCTGCCTGGTACTCCCCGGAAAAGACAGGAGCAATTACAATACAGATGGCCAGCAAGGCAATCATAAGAAGCTCAAAACTGCTTATCATCACTTCCCACCCTTCGTAATAACCATACTGCAGCGGTGTATCCACGCTGTCTGCCATGGCGCTCCAATACCTTTTCTGCTCGCGGGACAGCCCACGGGATGGATTGTCAAGTATCGTTTCCACTTTTTCATTTATCGTCTGGTAGAAGAAAACCCCTTCTGTCATATCCAAATCAGGAAGGTTGTTGTAGCCTAAAGTTTCATCCGGTCTGCTGTAGGCATTGGCAATCAGATTCAAGAGTTTTTCCCTGGGAGCCGTTTTATTCCAGTAGGCATCGCCGATTAGAAATTGCTCGTTTCCGTCATATCCCACATTGGCAGGATTTTGAAATAATTCCTGTATTTCTTTGATGGTCTCCGTAATATATTCTTCCGACAAAGACACGGACAATTTCGCATACTGCTCTTTCTCGTAGTCAATACCTGCCGCACCTTTTATGACGCCGTCCTGATTGTAAGTTTGATACTGCAGCACAGGCAGTCCAAACAGAAATGCTGTCAAAATCAAACTGACTGCCATTACAATTAAGGTAGATTTTCTCCGTAGTATTTTCAAAAATTCATATTTCACCAGCATGTTACATTTCCTCCCGCTTCTCTGTCTCTTCTCCAAAATAGTACAAAAATAAATCTTCCAGGCTGGGCTCCACGGCCTCTGCATCTTTTCTGGGCGCAGTTTCATTTATCATGCGCATCCGAACCATATTGTTTTCATGGTGCAGATTTACAACGGCAAAATCCTTACTGTATTTTGCAGCCGTCTTTTCATCCACGAAAAGCTCCCATACCTTTCCTCTGATACTGTCAGTGACGTCTGTCATCCTCTCCTGTAAAAGGAATCGGCCCTGTTTCATCATCAAAATCGTATCCGCAATGTAGGAAACGTCAGAGACAATATGGGTGGACAAAATCACTATCTTTTCTTTCGCAAAGTCTGAAATAATATTGCGGAAGCGCACTCTCTCTTTCGGGTCCAGCCCGGCAGTCGGTTCATCCAGAATTAAAATCGAAGGGTTGTTTAATTCTGCCTGTGCGATTCCCAGACGCTGTTTCATGCCGCCGGAATAAGACTTAATTTTTTTATCAGCTATATCGGACAAATTTACCATGTAAAGCAAATCTTCTGTGCGTCTTTCCGCTTTCTTTTTCTCAAGGCCTTTCACTGCCGCCATATACATCATAAACTCACGGGCGGTAAAATCAGGATAAAATCCAAAATCCTGTGGCATATAACCTAAATGGGCATAGTATCGTTCCCCAAGCTCCTCCATTGTTTTTCCGTTTAACCGAATGCTGCCTGAAGTGGGTTTTAGGATACCGCATATCATCCGCATCAATGTCGTTTTTCCTGCGCCGTTCGCGCCAAGCAGCCCGTATACTCCTGGCACCAAACTAACGCTTACATTGCGGACAGCACATTTTGAGCCGTACTGCTTTCTTAAATTCTGCAACTGTAATTCCATTGAAAAACCTCCTAAAAAATAGATGATTTATGTTTAGAAAACGTCATAAATCTTTTCTTATAACGTCTCCTATAGCATAAATCATCCATCTTAGAGAGTGCTTTTTCGCATCTTAATTTCATCTTAAATTATCCATTTTCGTAACTATTCAGAACCCCATTTTTTGAGGAAAAAAAATTGTAAACTGCGTCCCCTCACCTATTCTGCTTTTAACCGTAATATCACCTCCATGAATCATTATAATCTGTTTTGCAATGGCCATTCCAAGGCCGCTTCCCTCTGGCTTTTCTTTCGTGCTTGTTCCCCTGTAATACCGCTGGAACAGTTCTTCCTGTTCCTTGTCACTCATTCCTATTCCATTATCTGAAATACAGATAGAAATCTCTTTGGAAAAATCTTTCGATGCATAGGAAGAAGCCTCTTTTGAAAAATCTGCATGAACGCAAATTTCCACTTTCGTCTCTGGCGGATTATGGCTCAGTGCATTAATCACAATGTTATTCACTGCACGGCGGAATAAATCCGGGTCAAAACAAACCTCAAGTTCTCGTACATTGCTCTCAAATTCAAGATGCCTGCCCGCGAATGCAGGGTCATTCATAATATCAATAACCAGCTCTTTTAAAAAGCGCACAAGGCGCATTCTTTGCGGATGATACGGCACTGAGCCAGAGTCAAGCTGATACGTCAGCTTTAAGTCATTTATCATCTTTTCTGTATGGTTCACATTTCTTAAAATAATTCCCCCATATTCCTGTATTGCTTTACATTCCAAGACAGGGCCGTTCATCAGCAGTTCTGCATAGCCCTTGATGGGTGAGAGGGGTGTTTTCAAATCGTGGGTAATGTTTGCAATCCACTCTCTGCGCATGCGTTCCGTCTCTTGCTGCACCTTATCGCTATGGCGGACTTTTGCATCCATTTGATTCAATGCTTCATAGATTTCACCAAAGACGCCTTTTTCTCTCAGCGGAAAATAGGAGTGCAGCGAAATGTTCCTGATACCTTTTGCTATTTTGCCAAGATGCCCCGTAAGCCAAAAACCATACCAAACTACAAGCAGAAACACGGCACACAAAAGCAGAAATATTCCCCTGCAAAACAGCGGCGAAAGACGTCCCACATTTTCTCCATTGTAATAAAGCATATGCTTCCCTATGGCATAAGGAAACCCAATGAGATAACTCCAGGTTTTTCCTGCATTTTCATAGTTACTTACAAAAATAGTATTTCCCTGTTGATAGGCGCTTGTGGAAAGAGAAAGCAGCTGGGACGCAGTGTATTTGACCGGATAATGCTCAGGCTTATCATAACAGAAAATCTCCTGTCCTGTTTCATCAAGGACCTGAAGCCACAGCCCATATTCCTGCAGTCGTTTCAGTCCGATTTCTTCTATTTTGATACTGTCATTATCGTTCTCCATCCACACAGAAAAATTATCGGTAAACCTATTCGGCCATGTGGCCAGGCTCAAACCTTCCGGCTCCGTTATTCCAAAAATATAGTAAAACATTCCAATTGCAAGAATAACCGCTATAAAAAACAGCGCCGATACAAAAACGAAAATTCGTAAAAATGAGTTTCTTCTGTTTTCATTTCTCATATGGATTCACCAGTTTATAACCCAGTCCTTTCAGCGTAATGATATATTGGGGTGCTGCAGGATTTTCCTCTAACTTCTCACGCAGATGCCGGATGTGCACCATTACTGTATTGTCACACCCGAAGCTGTCCTCACCCCAAATCGTCTCATACAGCCGTTCACGGCTGATGACCCGGCCCAAATTTTCCGCTAAATACCGCAGAATCTCAAATTCCCGTGCAGTCAGCCCGATTTCCCTGTCACGCTTCCTCACCCTGCAGCCGTCAGCATCTATCATCAGTTCTCCGATTTGCATGGAAAAATTCCCGATTGGAGCCTGCCCGTACTGGGTGCGGCGCAGCGCGGCTTTCACCCTGTATGCGACTTCTTTTGGACTAAAAGGTTTTGTGACATAATCATCGCCGCCTACAGCCAGGCCCAATATTTTATCCAATTCATCATTTTTGGCAGAGAGAAACAATACCGGACAATGGGAAAATTCCCGAATTTGTCTGCACACTTCATACCCATCTAAATCTGGCAGCATAACATCCAAAATAATCATGTCCGGCTGGATTTCCCGACAGGCAGTTACAGCGGAATTTCCATTCTCTATTTTTGTAATATTATGATACCCTTCTATCTTCAAGGCTTTTTCAAGTAAATCTAATATATCCGGCTCGTCGTCCACAAGCATAATTTTCGGTTCATTCACTAAGCTGCGTCTCCTTTGATTCATTATTGATTGCTATTGTACTTCGTATCGGTGAAGAATACAAGCGATGTCAGTCTTAATTTTAGCTTAAGGAACAAAGTGTGCAATCCCCTCAATCTTGAGGGGATTGCACACTTTGACGCGCCGAGCACAATTGCGAAGCAATATTTTCTTCTTGTGCGAGTGCGCA
>JAAWLS010000080.1 GCA_022798035.1 Lachnospiraceae bacterium
CTGAATGGGTAAGAAACAGTTCAGCGTACGCCATTCGCAAAGACAGCTTCTTCGCCTATCTAATGCAACATGGCTGAATGGGTAAGAAACAGTTCAGCGTACGCCATTCGCAAAGACACCTTCGGTGTTTTTACGCTGCTTTGCAGCTAACTTTGCTCATAAGATGGCGTTCCCCACATGTTGCATCATATATGCTCATTCATGCAAGCATGATTCGCCTATCTAATGCAACATGGCTGAACTGTTTGTTACATATTAATAAAAATTAAAAGGAAAACGAATAAATTTGCTCAAAATAGCAAAAAATAAAATTTTCCTAAAATTTCTATTGCTTTTTTCTAAAAAGTAGAGTATCGTATTACCAGACAGAAAACAGGCGATAGAACAAGGGTGTTCCAAGAGGATTGGAATGCCCTTTTTTATCGCAGGCCTGTATAAAGAAATAGCTGCAGGCGCAGTATGCAGGTCCGCAGCGAGCAGGGAGAAAATCTTCCTTACTCGATTTTTAGAAAGGATGAAAAGAGTATGAGTGAATATTTCAATGTGGCAGAAATTTTTGGGGAAAACGTATTCAACGATGCAGTGATGCAGGAACGGCTGCCCAAGAAAGTTTATAAGAAATTAAAAGAAGTGATTATTGGTGAAGGACAGGAGTTGGACCTTGAGACAGCAGATGTGGTAGCTCATGAGATGAAAGAATGGGCCATTGAAAAGGGAGCGACCCATTACACCCACTGGTTCCAGCCTCTGACTGGTGTAACGGCTGAGAAGCACGATTCCTTTATCACAGCGCCTATGTCAAATGGAAAGGTGCTGATGAGCTTTTCCGGAAAAGAACTGATTAAAGGAGAACCAGATGCTTCTTCTTTTCCATCCGGAGGGCTGCGGGCAACCTTTGAGGCGAGAGGTTATACGGCTTGGGACTGTACCTCTCCTGCATTTGTGAGACAGGACGCTGCCGGAGCTACTCTCTGTATTCCAACGGCATTCTGTTCCTATACTGGAGAAGCTCTTGACCAGAAGACCCCGCTGCTTCGTTCTATGGAGGCAATCAACACACAGTCTTTGCGGCTGCTGAGATTGTTTGGAAATACCACTTCCCAGAAGGTGACACCTTCTGTAGGGCCAGAGCAGGAGTACTTCCTGGTGGACAGAGAGAAATATTTAAAGAGAAAAGATTTGATTTTTACAGGACGCACTTTATTTGGAGCAATGCCCCCCAAAGGACAGGAGATGGAGGACCATTACTTTGGAGCCATCCAGGAGCGGATTGCAGCCTACATGAAGGATGTCAACAAGGAATTGTGGAAGTTGGGCGTCAGCGCTAAAACACAGCACAATGAAGTTGCTCCGGCTCAGCATGAACTGGCGCCCATTTATGCGGAGGCCAACATTGCAGTGGACCACAACCAGCTGGTAATGGAAACACTGAAAAAGGTAGCAGGCCGTCATGGCATGATGTGTCTGCTGCATGAGAAACCTTTTGCTGGCGTGAACGGTTCCGGAAAGCACAATAACTGGTCTCTCACCACCGATGACGGAATCAACCTTTTAGACCCAGGCAAGACACCACACGACAACATCCAGTTTTTGCTGGTATTGACTTGTATTTTAAAGGCTGTTCACATCCATGCAGATTTGCTGCGGGAGTCCGCAGCAGACGCCGGAAACGACCATAGACTGGGAGCCAACGAGGCGCCGCCGGCTATTATTTCTATTTTTCTGGGAGAACAGCTTCAGGACGTGCTGACACAGTTAATCAGCACCGGAGAGGCAACCCGAAGCCTGAAAGGCGAGGTGCTTCAGACAGGCGTAAAATCTCTGCCTGACTTTATGAAAGATGCAACGGACAGAAACCGTACTTCACCTTTTGCATTTACAGGAAATAAGTTTGAGTTCCGTATGGTGGGCTCCAACGATTCCATTGCAGCGCCAAACGTTGTGTTGAACACCATTGTGGCAGAAGCATTTTCCGATGTCTGCGATGTTTTGGAGAAAACAGATGACTTTGAGCGTGCCGTGCATGATTTGATTAAAGAGCAGGCCACTGCACATCAGGATATTGTATTCAATGGAAACGGCTATTCTCCGGAATGGGTGGAAGAGGCAGAGAGAAGAGGACTTCCCAATATCACAAATATGGTAGATGCGGTTCCGGCCTTGACGACAGAGAAGGCAATTGCTCTCTTCGAGAAATTTAATGTGTTTACGCGAACAGAGCTGGAGTCCAGAGGGGAAATCCACTATGAGAACTATGCGAAGGCAATCAATATAGAAGCAAGGGCTATGATTGATATGGCAGGAAAGCAGATTATTCCTGCAGTCATTAAATATACGACGTCTCTTGCAAATTCCATCAATGCTGTAAAATCGGCCTGTGATGCGGACGTCAGCGTTCAAACAGAGCTTTTGAAAGAAGTATCTGCTCTTTTGGCTAAAGCGAAAGCTGCTCTGAAAAAATTGACAGAGGTCACAGAAAAAGCTTCTGCTATGGTGGAAGGCAGAGGGCAGGCGGTATGTTATCGTGATGAGGTAAAAGCTGTTATGGATGAGCTGCGTACACCGGTGGATAAGTTGGAAATGATTGTAGATAAGGAAATGTGGCCGATGCCATCTTATGGTGATTTGATTTTTGAAGTATAAAATACGCAAAGATAATGAGCTGTGCATTCTCCCTGAAATGGGAGGATGCCAAGCAGTTTAAACCGCCTGGCATTTATTATGAAAAAGTTTATTCAAATAGTAATATAATTAATTACTTGAAATTGTCATTTGTTATGTTTTTATTATATGCAGAAGAAATGAAATTTTCGTGTTGCTAAAATGAAACTTTTTTGAACCAAAAATGAATAATCTGTAAACAAAACGGTACTTTTGTCGAGCCACAACGCTGTGGAAGAGGAAAAAAGTGCCGTTTTCTTTTATAGGAAATTCCTTTGGATTTCTTAGTAAGAGAACAATGATATCGCACTGCGGCGGAAGGGAATGATGCCGCAGAAGCGACCCGCCGCAGGTGAAGAATCCTGCAGGACAGGATTCTTTTTCCTATAAAAAATACATCATAGGAGGAAATATTATGACAGAAGAAATGATGGTAGGTTTTGTGAGTGAACATACCTTTGGAATCTGGTTTCTGATTGGCGCTGCTCTGGTGTTTTGGATGCAGGCAGGATTTGCCATGGTGGAGGCAGGATTTACCAGGGCGAAAAACAGTGGAAACATTCTGATGAAAAATCTTATGGATTTTTGTATTGGGACCGTTATGTTTATCTTGATTGGCTTTTCCCTGCTGTTGGGAGAAGATTTGATGGGATTGATTGGAAAACCAGGATTTGATATTTTTACATCTTATCAGGATTTTGATTTTTCTAATTTTGTGTTTAACCTGGTATTTTGCGCTACCACAGCTACCATTGTGTCTGGCGCTATGGCGGAGAGGACGAAATTTTTGTCCTACTGTGTCTATTCCGCGGTGATTTCTGCATTGATTTACCCCATTGAAGCCCATTGGATTTGGGGTGGAGGATGGCTGGCGAAGATGGGATTTCATGATTTTGCAGGTTCCTGTGCAATTCATATGGTCGGAGGGATTTCTGCATTGATTGGCGCAAAAATTCTTGGTCCCCGTATTGGGAAATTTACAAGGGATGAGAAAGGAAAAGTGACGAAGATAAATGCATTTCCAGGACACAATCTTCCCCTGGGATGTCTGGGATGTTTTATCCTTTGGTTTGGATGGTATGGGTTTAACGGAGCGGCGGCTGCCAGCATTCCCCAACTTGGCTCTATTTTTTTAACAACTACCATTGCTCCTGCAGTGGCAACCGTAGTGTGTATGATATTTACCTGGGCAAAATATGGCAAACCAGATGTATCCATGTGTCTGAATGCCTCTCTTGCAGGTCTGGTGGGAATCACGGCGCCTTGTGATGTCACAGATGCTTTTGGAGCAATTATAGTGGGGATTGTTTCAGGATTCTTGGTTGTATTTGGCGTTTGGCTTTTGGATTACAAACTTCATATTGACGACCCAGTGGGCGCAGTTGCCGTTCATTGTCTTAATGGAATTTGGGGTACCATAGCCGTTGGCTTATTCGCGACTTCATCCGCTCCTGGAAATGATATAGACGGGTTGTTTTACGGAGGAGGATTTCACCAATTAGGATTGCAGCTGTTGGGAGTTTTGGCAGTGGCAGCGTGGACTGTTGTGACAATCACCATCACATTTTTGGCGATTCAGGCATGGATGGGACTGCGGGTGACAGAGGAAGAGGAAATCGTAGGTTTAGACGCTATGGAACATGGAATTGCCTCTGCCTATTCTGGTTTCAGTATTATGGATGTTTCCAATACCATGACTATGGACGTCAACGAAAATACGGATTTGGGAACTTCTAATTATCAGGAAGCTACCCAGGCTCAGAGAGACGCAGCGGTGAAAGTGGCTGCTGCACCAGGAGAAATCAGCGGCATGTACAAAGTTGTCATTGTGGCAAAACTGTCTCGGTATGACAAGCTGCGTAAAGCCATGAATGACCTTGGAGTTACAGGTATGACGGTGACTCAGGTGATGGGCTGCGGTGTTCAGCGGGGAGCTGGAGAGAAATACCGCGGTGTGGAAATGGATGCAACGTTGCTGCCCAAGGTGAAATTGGAAATCATTGTAGGCAATATTCCGCTGGAGCAGGTAATCGAGGCGGCAAAACGGACGCTCTATACCGGGCATATCGGAGATGGCAAAATATTTGTATACAACGTGGCAAAAGTGGTAAAAATCCGTACCGGCGAGGAAGATATGGCGGCTTTGCTGGATGTGGAATAGAGCAGTTAAGAGGTATTCTCTGTTTTTGGAAAAATAAGTAGATTTTTTTGTACAAAACGATTATAATGTATAAAAAGAGAAATAGAATATAGGAGGCGGAAATGGAGAATAACTTACTGTTTATCAACCAGAATCAAGATATTATTCAAGAATTTCTGAATGCTATGAAAATAAAAGAGGGCCCTTTGGAAATTGATACGGCCGACAGCGGACTGGAGGCAGCGTTTCTCCTGAAAAAGAAACGATACAAGGTAGTGGTTACAGGTTTGGATTTGCCCACTTACGACGGGACAAAAATCATAGAATATCTGAACCAGAATTATCCGCAGACCATATGTATTGTATATACCTGGAGGCTGGAACTGGCACATTTAAAGCTATTGATTAATGAGCGCAAAGTGTTCCGCATTTTTCAGAGGCCTACGGACTATGGACAGATTTATGAGGCCGTCATGGATGGATTTGTCAAATATGACAAGAAAGAAGCCGATGCCATGGACAGGCGCGATTTGGAGCGGGAGTTGAGGAAAGGGGCTCTGATGCTGTCAGAACTGAGACATGTGGCACAGGAAAGACCCTGGGAGAGAGAAGAATTGGAAAAATTCCTGCACGCTCTGCTGAATGTATTTGTACATGACATCAAATCAGAGCCCCCTGGAAAAGAGAAGTGGCAGTTGATTCGATATGAGAGAAAAGTACTGTTCTGGTTGTTAGACCAGAGTGAGAAACCGGTCAATGATTTGGACGAAATGAAACGTGAAATTTACAAATATTTTTCTCATCCGGAGAATCAGCAGTTTGTGGATATCACCATAAACAAAAATCCAGGAGTATTGAGTCAGGATTTTTGTACCAATCTCTATTTTATCATCTGGCTGCTCCTCACAAGATTTGTTATGGTGTCCTCCATTTATAACGTGAAAGTGGTTTTTATTCCTGTGAATGAAGACCGTTTCCGGGTAAGGGTGGAAGGAGTATTTCCAGAGGGCGTCTGGAGCGCCGGCCATGAAAATCTGACGGCTCGCGCGATTACAGGAGTTACCCAGACGATACTGGAATGTTTCGCAGACCGTTTTACTCAGAGCATCAGTGATGAAAAAATACTTTGCTATCTGGAGCTGGAGAGCAGAAAAAAGGCAAAACAGATGGCGGAGCTGGTTGAACAAATCTAAAAAAATGAAAAGGAGCTGCTGTAAAATAGCAGATTCCTGCAAGACAGGCTGTATATACTTGCTGTAACCGTATCTTGTAGAATCATGCATTTTTACAGCAGCTCCTCTGCCTGTGCTGAAAATTATCTGTCTGCGCAGACAGGCTGGGGCTTTTCTAATTTTCCTCTGATTCGTCCTCCTCATCGTGGATGTCAGGAACAGGGTTTTTGTCCTTATCTTTATCTCTATCTTTATCCTTATCTTTATCTTTGTCTTTTTTGTCCTCTTTTTTATCCTCGTCCTTTTTGTCCCGGTCTTGCTCATCCCTGTCTGTTTCATCCTCAGGCAGGGTGAATTCAGGAATAGGCTGGATAGAGGAAGCGGCATTGTGAATGGTGCAGTAATTTTCTTCTGTTAAAGAATCTGCCAGCAGATACGGGCCGTCTTCTGTGTCCGGGGAACCTCCCACAATGTAAATACCGGCCTGTCTGTTTTCCTCAGGACAGAATTCATTGGCCAGCATACCGGAGGCAGTGCAGATGGTGGCGCTCACGTGATGGTCGCAGTACTCTGTTGGAACAGTTCCAGCGGCAAAATATTCCGTCTGTACCATACTTCCCCTTGGGTCAGCGTCGCACAGACCTTCCACCGCAAGTTTCCCGGATTTTTTGCACACAACGGCGGTGACGATGCCTTCTGGCTGGGAGAAATCTCTGTATTCCAAATTTTCGTGAATGCGTCCCATAATCGTTCGCCAGAGCGTCTTGGGATTGGAAGTCAAAGCGCCGTCCTGGGGGCTGTTATCGTCATATCCGCACCATACAGAGCAGGTATAATAAGGAGTAAAACCAGAGAACAGAGCGTCCCGGTTTTTTGTGGTGGTTCCGGTTTTTCCGGCAATCGGCATGGTGCCAAAATTGACGGCGCCTCCGGTTCCCACATTGACGACATCCTGCATGGCGGAAGTCAGAAGGAAAGCGGTGCTTTCTTTGAGTACCGTGTGAGTTTCCGGTGTATTGTCGATGAGCACATTTCCATTATGGTCCAGAATTCTGGTGTAAAATCTAGGTTTAATATAAGTTCCTTTGCCTGCAATAGCGGCGTAGGCAGCAGTTAGTTCCAGATTTGTGACGCCTTTGGTGATGCCTCCAAGAGCCAGAGACTGCACAATGTCTTCTTGAGTCAGGGTGGTAAATCCAAAATTCGTCAGATAGTCATAGCCTACCTGGGGAGAAATATCTGTCAATGTCTTGACCGTTACCACATTGATGGATTTTGTGATGGCATAGCGGATGGTGGTAAATCCCCGGTAACTGTTGTCATAGTTTCGAAGAGACGTTCCGTTTGCATAGGAAAAGGGAGCGTCGTCCTGAACGGTGGCAAGGGTCATTCCAGCAGTGTCAAGAGCCGGCGCGTAGGCGGCCAGAACTTTAAAGGTGGAGCCGGGCTGCCTTGCGGTGTCAGTGGCACGGTTTAAAGTCCGGCTTCCAGTCTTGTCACCACGGCCGCCCACAATTGCTTTTACTTCCCCGGTGTACTGGTCTATGATGGTGACGGCTGCCTGCGGCTGCATAGTGAACACGACGGATTCCCCGCCTTCCACAATGGTGTCGCCTTCCCCTATAATTTCAGCTTTGTATGCGTCAATGGCGGCCTGAGCTTCTTCCACGCTGGCAAAATTCAAAGAATAATCCGACGAGGAAGCGCTGTAGTGGGAAATCATGGTCTGGTCACTGTAGTTTTCTATGGTGCCGTCCTTTTTCTTCACAGTCAGACGGTAGGAAAAGGAATATTTTGCAGCAGTGGAATAATTGTCGGGATTGTTGACTTCCTCATCACAAATCTGCTGGATTCCCATGTCCTGGGTAGATTCAATGGTAAGACCGCTGTTGTAAATGGCTTTGTAGGCCTGGGTGTCTGTATAGCCTTTCTTTTCAACCAAATCCTGTACAATCTGGTCAATGACAGCATCCACGAAATAAGAGTTGGGATTTTCCTCTCCATACGCTATATTTACCTGCTGAATGCGGGAGTACACATCATCCTTTAGCGCTTCCTCATACTGCTTTTCTGAAATATAGTCCTGTTCCAGCATGTTTTTCAGCACCAGTTTCTGGCGTTTTTTATTTTCCTCCGGATGGCTCACCGGATTGTAGGCAGAAGGATTTTTGGTGATACCGGCGATAACCGCTCCCTCAGAGAGTGTCAGCTCAGAGACGTCTTTGCCAAAATAACGGCGGGAGGCAGATTGAACGCCCAGAGTGTTCTGTCCCAGATTGATGGTATTCAGATAGTTTTCCAACACCCAGTCTTTGGATTTTACTTTGCTCAATTCTATGGCCAAATATTGTTCCTGAATCTTTCGCTTTACTTTTTCCATGCCGGATTGGCTGGTCCAGCCTTCAAACACATTGTTTTTTAAAAGCTGCTGTGTGATGGTGCTGGCTCCCTGATTAAATTTAAAACCGTTGCCGATGCCCTTGAATGCGGCCCGGACAATTCCTTTGATGTCAATGCCGTTGTGTTCATAGAAACGCTCATCCTCAATGGCTACAAAGGCATGCTGGAGGTCTTTTGGAATTTCATCCAATGTCACATAGACCCGGTTGGAGCCAGAAGCCACCAGCTGCGCAGTCTGATTGCCCTGGTTGTCCAGCACCACGGACAGATAGCCGGTGGGAGT
>JAAWLS010000081.1 GCA_022798035.1 Lachnospiraceae bacterium
ATCCTTCTGATGAACAATTTTACCCTTTATATGATTGCCAGTGAGAAAGCGGCGCTTTCGTTTGTCTGTTCTGTTACGGGCGGAGTTTTGAATATGGTGTTGGACTATATATTTCTCGGCCGGCTCCACATGGGAATCGGCGGGGCGGCAATTGCAACTGGCCTAGGTTATTCTGTGACGGCGGTTGTGGGTCTGTTTGTGTTTAGCCGAAAAAAGAGTCTTCTGCATTTTAAGAAACCGGCTTTCCGCATGAAAGTCCTTGTAAATGCGGCTGCAAATGGATGTTCTGAGATGGCCTCTGCATTAGTTACCGGAATTATCACCATGATGTTTAACTGGACAATGCTTCATTACGTGGGGGAGAATGGAGTTGCCGCTGTCACGATTATCATGTATGTCTTGATGTTTGCAAGTTCTCTGTACACGGGATATTCTTATGGGGTGGCCCCGATGATTAGTTTTTACCACGGGGAACAGAACCATGAGAAATTGAAAAAGATGATTGCAGTCAGCTTGAAAGTGATTGGAGTGATTTCTGCTGTTACAGTGGCGGCTTCCTTCCTTTTGACTAAGCCGCTGGTGTATGTATTTGCCCGGCCTGACAGTTCAGTCTATGATTTGGCGGTGGCCGGAAATCGAATCTGTACCATAGCGTTGTTTTTTATTGGATTTAATATTTTTGCCAGCGGGATGTTTACAGCTTTGTCCAACGGAGTGGTCTCAGCCGTCCTTGCATTTTCCAGGTCTTTTGTGTTTATGCTGATTACCATGCTGGTGCTGCCGTTTCTGCTGGGAGTAAACGGAATCTGGCTTGCAACGCCTGCGGCGGAACTGATGGCCCTTGTTCTCTCAGCGGTGATGTTTCAAAGGTACAGGAAAAAGTATGGATATTAATGCGAAATCTGACGATACATAAGGCAGAACGAAACGGGAGGATAAAAATGAGATACCCTAAAATGATACTGTTTGATTACGGACATACCCTTTTATACGAACCAGACTGGAATGCAGACAAAAAAGCGCCTGGACAGATTGCTGCCTAACAATCAATTTGAGTTTGTCCTGACTTCCAGCGACTATTTTGTGCGAAAACCCAGTGACATATTGTTTCAAATAGCACTGCAAAAGGCGAGAGTGGGATGAAATAGAAAAACTGCTGGAAAAATTGAAATAGAACAGGGGGAAAAACAATGGTGGAAATCAGATGGATGCAGATGGAGGACAGGGATTTCTGGTTTCGTCTTGACAAACACATATCAGAGGAAGAATATGGAAATAAAGTTCGCGACAAACGGGGATATGTTTTAACCGAAAATGGCAGACCGGCCGGATTGCTGAGATATAATCTTTTTTGGGATAATACTCCGTTTTGTACGATGCTTGTCGTGGATTGGGATTACCAGGGAAAAGGATACGGCGGAAAGCTCATGGCACATTGGGAGCGGGATATGAAATCGCAGGGATATGGTATGATGCTGACGTCTACTCAGGTGGATGAAAGTGCACAGCATTTTTATAGGAAGCTGGGCTACAAAGACTGCGGCGGTTTTGTAATTGACATTCCAGGATATGAGCAGCCAATGGAAATGTTTTTGGTGAAAAAGATTCTTTAAATGTGCAGTTTCAATACCTTCCTGCGTAAAGTTCTTTTGCTTTCTGAGTCCATTTTCGGACAAATTCAATTTTTGCATCTGTATAAGCATTCCTATTGTGCTGAAATTGTTTCCATAGCTGTAATTTCAACGTCTCATATTCCCGGGCTGTCTGCGGGCGCTCATTCAGATAGTCTCTGAAGTACAATTCGTCATTGTCCCCAACGCGGCGGAGGTGTACGTGAAAGACTTTGTCAGCAAATCCATGTTTCGTATAACCGCGGTTAAATGAGATTCTATCTGCCGTTGTTGACATGCGGATAAATCCGTTCTTTTCAAGTACCTTCGCAATATTTTCAAGGTTCGAATCCTTTGACACCTCAATCAGCACGTCAACAATATCTTTTGCCCATATCCCGGATATAGCCGTGCTTCCAATATGGCTGAGCCTTTCAACCGGATATTGAGACAGCATGCCTTTTAACAGAGATTCGATTTCACTGTAATAAAGTGTCCATTTATCACTATGTGCCACGAGGGATATGGGAAACAGTTCCCACAATTCTTTTAAGGACAGTTCTGATAGTTCTTTCTCCATTTTATATTCCTCCGAAACTCTCAATTTCTATCTTTGAGTATAGGATATTTGCCGGCTGTTTACAACGTATAAGAGGAAAATAGCGGAGTATTTAAAAACCAGTGGCAATCGTGTCTTGTTTTGTGTTACAATATTCTCCACAGTTTTCTTTTCACTGGATATAGCAGTAACCTGGGGAAAAGAAGAAAGAGAGAGGAGCAAAGAGATATGTTTTGGGATAAAGTATCTGGAATTTATGATTTCTTTGAGACGGCATACAATGGGAAAGTGTACCGGAATCTTGGCGAAAAAGTGGCGGAAGAAATAGAAGAAAATGATACGGTACTGGAATGCGCCTGCGGCACAGGCGCTATCAGCAAATATATTGCCCCAAAATGCAGACAGCTGACGGCGACGGATTTCTCCAAAGGAATGTTGAGACAGACGGCGAGAAACTGCCGAAAATATGACAACATAAAAATAAGACGTGCAGATATGACTCATTTGAAATGCCGTGATAATCGGTATGACAAAGTTGTTGCGGGAAATGTGATTCATTTGCTGGAGGAACCTTATGCCGCAGTAAAAGAATTGGAGAGAGTGTGCAGAATAGGAGGGAAAATTATTATTCCCACATATATCAATGATTCTGCCGAAACGAACAGGAAAGCAGTGCGTCTGCTGGAATTTGCGGGAGTGAATTTTAAATGTCAGTTTAACCTCAATTCCTACAAAAAATTTTTTGAAGATGCAGGGTACCAGAATGTGGAATATGATGTGATTCAAGGGAGAATGCCCTGTGCAGTGGCAGTTATCACGAAACAGGAGTGCCGGAATGAGAGTAAGATGGAGACAGAGCGGTTGTATCTGCGGCCCTGGAAGGAGACAGACGCAGAAATTTTGTATCAATATGCCAAAAGTCCGGAGGTAGGGCCTATGGCGGGATGGCCGCCCCACATCAATGTGGAGAACAGCAGAGAGATTATAAGAGGAGTGCTGTCGGAGCCGGAGACTTATGCCGTAGTTTTAAAGGAAACGAATGAACCGATTGGAAGCATTAGCTTGATAAGCGGTGAAGAAAGTAATCTCCATCTTCCCAAAGAAGAAAGTGAAATCGGCTATTGGATTGGAAAGCCTTACTGGGGACGTGGACTGATGCCGGAAGCTGTCCAGGAAATGATGCGGTATGGATTTGAGGAGATGGGAATGACTTCTCTCTGGTGCGGTTATTTTGACGGCAATGTAAAGTCAAAAAGAGTGCAGGAAAAATGTGGATTCCGTTATCATCACACCATGGAGCAGGTGCCTTGTTCTATGTTAAACGAGGTCCGTACAGAGCATGTGAGCCGTATTACAAAGGAACAGTGGCTTGAAAGGATAAGTAGTTAAGTCATGGAAAAGAATTTAACATCCGGCAGTGTGTTTGGAAATATTGTATCTTTTTCCCTGCCTTACCTATTATCGTATTTTTTGCAGACTTTGTATGGAATGGCAGATTTGTTCATTGTGGGACAGTTTAACGGGGTGGACAGTATCACGGCAGTCTCCGTGGGGAGCCAGGTGATGCATATGCTTACAGTTATGATTGTGGGATTGGCTATGGGCTCCACAGTGACGATTGGAAAAGCAGTCGGTGCAGGAAATTCAGGGCAGGCTTCCCGGGCCATTGGAAATACCATCACCCTGTTTATGGGAATATCAATTGGGGCCACGGCTGTTCTGCTGCTGTCAGTGCAGTCCATTGTGTTGGCAATGTCTACGCCGAAAGAGGCAGTTTCCGGGACAGCAATTTATCTGACTATCTGCTTTGTGGGGATTCCCTTTATCACAGCTTACAATATTATCAGCTCCATTTTCCGGGGATTGGGGGACTCCAAAAGCCCCATGTACTTTATCGCGGTCTCCTGTGCAGTCAATATTATTTTGGACTATGTGTTTATTGGACTCTTTCATCTGGGGGCGGCAGGGGCAGCGCTTGGCACCACTCTGTCCCAGACCATCAGCGTGCTGACGGCAATGGCTGTGATACGCAGGCGCAGGACGGGACTGGAGCTGAAAAAAGAGCATTTAAAGCCCCAGAGAGCGGTCATGGGCCAGGTATTGAAAATTGGCATTCCTGTTTCTTTGCAGGATGGATTTATTCAGATTGCATTTATTGTGATTACGGTGATTGCAAACCGAAGAGGCCTTCATGAAGCGGCAGCCGTGGGAATTGTGGAGAAAATCATAGGGCTGGTATTTTTGGTGCCTTCCACCATGCTGTCTACGGTTTCCGCTCTCTCTGCCCAGAATATAGGAGCTGGAAAGCACGACAGGGCAGAACTGACCCTGCGCTATGCTATTCTTATCACGGCAGGATTCGGACTGGTGATGTCTGTGATAACGCAGTTTGTCAGCGAACCGGTGGTTGGACTGTTTACAGAGGACAGCTTTGTGGTTTTGCTGGGCGGACAGTATCTGCGGGGCTATATCTGGGACTGCGTATTTGCAGGGATTCACTTTTGTTTCAGCGGATATTTCTGCGCTTATGGGAAATCGGGAATTTCCTTTTTACATAACTCTTTGTCCATTGTCTGCGTGCGGATTCCCGGTGCGTATCTGGCCTCCAAATATTTCGCAGACACCTTGTTTCCCATGGGGCTGGCAGCTCCAGGCGGCTCCCTGCTGTCCGTGATTATCTGCGGGTCGGCCTTTGTGTGGATGCGGCGGCAGCTGCGGGAATAAGGATGCGCTGAGGATGAAAATATATATTATTAATGAAAGAGGAGGATATCATATGTTAAAAAGTACGGAGCTATACTATTTCAGCCCCACAGGGGGAACAAGAAAAATCGGAGAAATTGTTGCTGGTGCAATGGCCGAAAAAGTGAAATTGACAAACCTGGGAGAGAGAAAAGCTCTCGGGAAAACATCGGAATGTGAAGTGGTTATAGTGGCGGCTCCCGTGTTTGGCGGACGGATTCCAGCCATTGTTCCAGAGAAGCTAAAAGCTCTGGAAGGAGCCGGAAAAAAAGCCGTTACGCTGGCTGTGTATGGAAACCGGGCTTATGAGGACGCTTTGCTGGAATTGAATGACGTGATGGAAGCCAGGGGATTTCAGGTGATTGCTTCCGGGGCTTTTGTGGCGCAGCACTCCATTGTGCCAAAAGTGGGAGCTGGCAGACCAGATGAAGAGGACGTAAAAGAGTTGAAAGCGTTTGCAGAAAAAATTTTGGAAAAACTGGAAACAGGAGAGAGCGGGACAGTTCAAGTGCCCGGAAGCCGGCCCTACAAACAGAGGATGCAGGTGTCTGCCCCGCCGCTCTCTACAGAGTCCTGTATTTTATGCGGAAAGTGTGAGGCAGTCTGTCCCACAGGCGCCGTTGCGGTTACGGCCAAAGAAGTCCGGACTGAGCTGGAAAAATGTATGCTCTGTATGGCCTGCACTGCAGTCTGTCCAGAAAATGCACGGATTCTCCCGGGACCTCTGCAGGAGGGAACGAATCAGAAGCTGGCGCCTCTTTTGAATGTGCGGAATGGAAATGAAACCTTTTTATTTTGAATCATCCCCTTGCATTTCAGGAAAAATTGTGATACAATACCAACCTGTGAGACAAGAAAACGATGGTCCTCTGTTACGAAGTGTATTAAGAACATCTAATTGAAAGTAGGAGGTCACAAAATGAACGCAACAGAAATTATCAAGAGCATTGAGCAGGAGCAGCTGAAATCAGAAGTAGATGAATTCCGTGTAGGAGATACAGTAAAAGTGTACGGTAAAATCAAAGAGGGTAATCGTGAGAGAATTCAGGTCTTTGAGGGAATTGTATTGAAAAGACAGGGCGGAAGCAACAGAGAGACTTTCACTGTAAGAAAATTTTCCAACGGTGTTGGAGTGGAAAAGACATGGCCGCTTCATTCTCCCAATGTTGAGAAGATAGAAGTTGTCCGACGCGGTAAAGTAAGACGTGCGAAACTGAACTATCTGCGAGGACGTGTAGGTAAGAGAGCAAAAGTAAAAGAATTGGTAAAATAATTCAGACAGAACGGCAGAAGGGACAAATACAATCGTAGTTGTCCCTTTTTTTAACAGGCCTGTGTAAAAATATATCGTTAAGGCGGTGTATGGGCCGCAAAACGGGCAGGAGTAAGATGACCTGCCCGATTTCAGGTGTTGAAAATGAGAAGAAGAGCATCAGGATTAAATTTCAATCGGAAAAAGAAAAAAGTAAATATAGGGCTTTTGAAAGAAATCGCAGTCTGGACGGGCGAGATTGTGCTGTCGATGCTTGTGGCAGTGCTTGTAGTCATGTTTTTTGGATTCCGCATCTCTGTGGTAGGTCCTTCTATGTCGCCTACGTTAGAGAGCGGAGAAAAGATTCTGGTGAATCGCTTTGTGTATAAATTGTTTAACCCGAAGCAGAACGACGTGATTGTATTTTTACCCAATGGAAATGAAAAGTCCCACTATTACATTAAGCGGGTGATTGCTGTGCCGGGTGACACTGTGCAGGTCAAGGAGGGGATTATCTATGTCAATGGAGAACCCTTTGAGGAAAAAGCGGAGGTGTCAGCCGTAGAAAGTCCCCTGCTGGCGGAGGAAGAGATTGTTATCGGTGATGAGGAATATTTCGTGATGGGAGACAACCGCAACAACAGCGAGGACAGCCGCTACGCCAGCATCGGCAATGTAAAAAAGGAATATATTGTAGGGAAAGCATGGTGTATTGTTCGTCCCTGGAGCAGATTCGGACTGTTGAAGTAAGGAGGTTGTGATGCATTTTCAATGGTATCCTGGCCATATGACGAAGGCAAAGCGTCAGATGCAGGAAGATATGAAATTAATTGATTTGGTGATTGAATTGGTAGATGCTAGAATTCCTTTTAGCAGCCGCAATCCGGATATTGACGAATTGGGAAGGCAGAAGGCGAGACTGATACTGATGAACAAAGCAGATTTAGCCGCCGAAGAACAGACCAGAAAGTGGACGGAATTTTTTCAGAGCCAGGGATATTTTGTGGTGAAGTTAGATGCAAGAGCCAGAGGCGGAATGAAAAAAATCAGCGATGTGATTATGGAAGCCTGCCAGGAAAAGATAGAGCGTGACCGGAAAAGAGGAATCAAAAACCGTCCTGTCCGGGCAATGGTAGTGGGGATTCCCAATGTGGGGAAATCTACGTTTATTAACACTTATGCGGGAAAGGCCTGTGCCAAAACGGGAAACAAACCGGGAGTGACGAAAGGGAAACAATGGATTAAACTGAATAAAAATGTGGAACTGCTGGACACACCGGGAATCCTGTGGCCCAAATTTGAGGACCAGCAGGTGGGGCTGTACCTTGCGCTGGTGGGCTCTATCAAAGATGAAATCTTAAATGTCGACGAACTTTCTCTGGAGCTGATTCAGATTTTAAAGGAAAATTATCCGGGAATCCTGACAGAACGGTATGAACTGCCAAATGAGGGAGCGCCTGCAGAAATACTAAAGCAGATTGCCGAGAACCGTAAATGCGTGAAAAAAGGAAATGAGCTGGACTACAGCAAAGCGGCGGCTCTTCTGATGGATGAGTTTCGCAGCGGACGTCTGGGAAAAATAACCCTTGAATTTCCCAAGGAGCAGGAATAAAATAAAAAAAGCGGAATGATTCTGAGCAATGAATGATTTTGAGAAAGAGAATGATATGAGTATGAATAAAAAGGAAGATGACAGGAAGATGGAATATGGTCAGGAAGAAAAGAAAAATGTTTCACAAAGGCGGTCGGAGATGATAAAAGAAACCATCAGTTTTATCATTTATATTGCAGTCGTCTTTCTGATTACGTATCTGGTAATCCACTACGTAGGGCAGCGTACCCAGGTCAGCGGAACCTCCATGGAATATACTTTAAGCGACGGGGACAATTTGATTGTGGATAAGATAAGCTACCGTTTTCGTGAACCAGAACGTTTTGACATCATCGTATTTCCCTATCAATATGAAGAAGACACCTACTATATTAAGCGGATTATCGGACTGCCGGGAGAGACCGTCCAGATTGATGAAGAAGGCAGCATTCACATTGACGGAAAAGTGCTGGAGGAATCTTACGGGAGAGAGATTATGCTGGATGCAGGACAGGCGGCAGACCCCATAGATTTGGGAGAGGATGAATATTTTGTTCTGGGAGACAATCGAAATGCAAGTTCTGACAGCAGAGACCCAAGCGTGGGATTAATCCACGGAAAAGATATTGTAGGGCGGGCATGGCTGCGCATTTTTCCTTTTGACAAGATTGGATTTATCAAACACAAGTAGAGGGAGCAAGCAGTGGGAGAACGAAAGAAGATTGACAGAATCAGAGAGGAATTGCGGGCGGCAGAGGAGACGATGCTGCCTGATTTTATTTTGACTTACGAGGAAGATGAGAGAACGGGAGTACGAAAATTGGTACGGCAGGCAGAAAAACGTCTGGAACAGTACAAAAAAGAGCAGGAGCGCATTGAG
>JAAWLS010000082.1 GCA_022798035.1 Lachnospiraceae bacterium
TTAAGATTTTACAGAATTTTGCAAAGATGGGAGAGGCGTAATTTATGTTCACCAAAAGAATTATTCCCTGTTTGGACGTACATAACGGGCGTGTGGTAAAAGGGGTTAATTTCGTAAATCTCCAGGATGCCGGAGACCCGGTAGCGGTAGCGGCGGCCTACGACAAAGCAGGTGCGGATGAAGTGGTATTTCTGGATATCACGGCTTCCTCAGATGCCAGGAATACAGTGATAGACATGGTGCGCAGAGTGGCGGAGACAGTGTTTATTCCATTTACCGTAGGAGGAGGAATACGGACGGTGGAAGACTTTAAAGTGTTGCTTCGGGAAGGCGCTGACAAAATTTCTATCAATTCTTCCGCCATCAATACGCCGAATTTAATCCGTGAAGCGGCAGATAAATTTGGCAGCCAGTGCGTGGTAGTTGCCATAGACGCGAAACGGCGGGAGAATGGCGGATGGAATGTTTACAAAAACGGCGGCAGAATTGACACTGGATTGGATGCGGTGGAGTGGGCAGTCCGGGCCAATGAGCTGGGGGCGGGAGAAATTCTTCTGACCAGCATGGACTGTGACGGCACGAAAGCAGGTTATGATTTGAATCTTACCAGGGCCATTGCAGAGCATGTCTCCATACCGGTAATTGCCTCCGGCGGTGCGGGAACAGAGGAGCACTTTTATGAGGCGCTCACAGAGGGCGGTGCGGATGCGGCATTAGCAGCGTCTTTGTTTCACTATAAAGAACTGGAAATCGCCCAATTAAAAAAATATCTGGCGCAGAGAAATGTAGCGGTGAGATTATAGAAAGAAGATGTTTCCAAAGAGGATTTTTTGAATTTTACAAGAGAGAAGAGGGGGCAGATAGTATGGGAATGCTGGAAAATGACTGGGTGGAGGCAATCGGAGAAGAATTTAAGAAGCCTTACTATGCGCAGCTTTACAAATTCGTAAAAGAGGAATATAACACGAGAGTGATTTATCCTCCGGCAGATGATATTTTTAACGCATTGCATCTGACGCCTTTAAGTGAGGTCAAAGTGCTGATTTTAGGGCAGGACCCCTATCACAATGAAGGACAGGCCCATGGACTTTGCTTTTCGGTAAAACCAGGTGTGGATATTCCGCCTTCTCTTGAAAATATATACAAAGAACTGCAGGATGATTTGGGATGCAGTATTCCAAACAATGGGTATCTGGTGAAATGGGCAAAGCAGGGAGTTCTCATGCTCAACACGGTGCTTACTGTTCGGGCACATCAGGCAAATTCCCATCAGGGACAGGGCTGGGAGCAGTTTACAGATGCAATTATTCATGCAGTGAATGCACAGGACAGGCCTATTGTGTCCATGCTGTGGGGAAGACCGGCTCAGAGTAAGAGCTCCATGTTGACAAACCGGGAGCATTTGATTTTGAAGGCGCCTCATCCGAGTCCTTTGTCAGCGTACCGGGGGTTTTTCGGATGTAAACATTTTAGCCAGGCAAATGAATTTTTAGAATCTCATGGTCTTGCGCCGATTGACTGGCAGATTGAAGATTTATAGTATAGTTCTCCTTTGTTGTACCAAATGGCAGGAAACTCCGTTCAAAAGTAAAACTGCTGCAGGGAGGAAAAGGTATGATAAATGAAACATATATGGGGTATCTGGCATACGTGAAAGGGTATCTTACCAGGAATCGCGGAATGGTTTCTCCCAATCCGCTGCACCCGTTCCGTTCTCGTTATCAGCATACAATTCGGGTGCTGCATTGGTGTTTTCGTTTGTCTGAAGGAATGGAAGAGGTGGATTTGGATGCACTGTGCACTGCAGCCATTTTCCATGATATCGGTTACAGTGACCGGGACAATGAACATCATGCCATTCGAAGCGGAAGAGCTTTTCACGAGTATGCATTGGAACATCAGATAGAAGAAGGGTTTAGAGACAAAGTGGAACGTCTCATTTATGCCCATTCTAATAAGAAACTGTTAGAAAAAACGGACACCAGTCTGGAACTGATATTGCTGCTGGAAGCGGACCTTATGGATGAAGAGGGCGCCATGGGGATTGTGTGGGACTGCATGACGATGGGGAATATGCGTGCATCCAGCTATGGAGCGGCTTATTATCACATTATGGAGAATTCCAACAAGGAGGAGCCTAATCCTATGGTAACTTCGAAAGCAAAAATGTACTGGGAGGAAAAAAAGAAGATTGTCTCCCAGTTTGCGGATTTGCTGGCAGAAGACTTGATGATTGGAAGTCCTTATTTCAATATTTTGTAGTTCAGTCTATGACCATTCACAAAGGCGCAGTAAATCGTGTAAAATTCATACGAACACGATTTCCCCTGATTTATCCGAACTGGCTGAACTGTTGTAAAAAATTTTCAAAAAATATTGACATCGACAGAATAATATAGTATATTAGACAAGTCGGTTGATAAATAACCAATCAAAGATTGGAATGCTGCTGTGGCTCAGTCGGTAGAGCGTCGCATTGGTAGTGCGGAGGTCACGGGTCCGATTCCCGTCAGCAGCTCTGAAAATACCAGGATAAAGACTTTTCGAAGCAGGAAGTTTCGAAAAGTCTTTGTTTTATGCACAGGACTGTGCCGGGAAAGAACGTTAAAACAGCAGGCAGGCTTAATGTTTGCCCTTTAGGCAATGTCACCCTGTCAGAAAGGGTATTGACATACTGCTGCATGAAAGTATTTTTTGCAGGATATAGAGACTTGACAATATAGAAGCAGAAAAATTATAATAATACTATTAATGATGAATATTCAGGGATGATTTTGTAAACAAAAGAAAGGTGTGCCATATGAAAAGAACAAAACAGATAACAGGGATGTTGCTATCTCTTATACTGATTCTTGGAATCTTTCCTCCTATTGCAGTGCATGCAGGAGGAAATGTGATTATTTATGTGTCCTCTTCCAGTGTAAATGTGGGAGACACAGTAAAAGTGACTGCAAAGGCCACCGGGCCCAACGGAGAAGATGCAAATGCAAAACTGGAGTTTCAATATGACAGCGGGAAACTTTCCTTTGTGAGCTGCAGTGACGCTAATTACTCAGGAGGAGACGGAACTGTGGTGGCAAACGGCAATACCGTTTCCATCACGTTAAAAGCCACAACGTCTGGGACAGCGTCCGTGACAGCCAGCGGTTCTGGAGGTGTGAGCAGCAGCGATAGTTCTGTGAGTTTTGGAGACCTTACAGCAGGTGGAACGAAACTTACGGTAAACAACGCCGCGGGAGGAAATGCGGGACAGGAAAACAATGAAGATAATGCAAATAAATCGGAGGACAACAGCCTGGCGTCGCTGAAAATTTCACCAGGCACATTGTCCCCGGCTTTTCAGTATTCTGTCACCGATTACACTGCTGCAGTGGGAGACGATGTAACCAGCATTACGGTGGACGCCAAGACTTCCAATGACAAGGCTGCCGTGGAATCCATTACAGGACATGAAAGTTTAAAGCCAGGACAAAACACCGTAAGCATTGTAGTAAAAGCAGAAAACGGCGTAACCGCCACTTACAAAATTGTAGTGACAAGAGGCGGCGGTGAGACAGGTGAGACAAGCCAGCCGGAGGAACAACCAGAAGAACCGGAGGAAAATAAGCCAGAAGGACAGGAAGGAATTACCATCAATGGACATCCTTTTGATTTGGGCGCAACCATTCCGGAAGATGTAATTCCACAGGATTTTACAAAAACAACCATAACTTGTCAGGGACAGCAGGTGGAAGGACTGCAGTTTGGCAAGGCTCCTCTGATGCTGGTCTATCTCACAACTCCCAGCACAGAAGTCAAGAATACACTGGCTGTCTACGACGAAGCCAGCGGAAGTATTTATCCATTTCGAAGGGTGGCAGTCGGGGAAAAGTATATTATTCTGCTGAATCCGCCGGCAGAGACAGGGCTTGCACAGACTTATACTCAGTCTGCAGCAACTGTGGAAGGATTTGAGAATGTGCCTGTATTTGTGACTGCAGGAGCGAATTCTCAAGGCACAGGGGATGCAGTCAATCCAGATGCAGGAGAAGCAGCCAATCCAGATACAGGAGAAGCGGCGAATCCGGACACAGCTAACCCAGATACAGGGGAAGCAGCTAGTTCAGAGGCAAAGGAAGAAGAATTTTCTCTTGTCTATGGAGTCAGCAATTTTGGAAATAAGGGATGGTACCGGTACGATACCAAAGAAGGATTATTCCAAAGATATGTGCCGGCAGCGGCAGTGCAGGAAACGCCTCAGGAGTCAGAGAGCGTAGAAAGCAGTGTGGAAATGCAGGGACTGCAGAAAGCATACAAAGATTTAGAAGAGAAATTTGAGAAGAAAAAAGAAGTTTCCAGAAAGACAACCGCAGTTATGATTTTTTTCATGGTGGTGCTGCTTATTGTCATTGTAAATCTGCTGCTGCGGGGCCGGCAGAGAGACTGGGAGGAAGAGGATTTCTCCTATGAGGAAAAGCCGAAAAAGAAAACGCGGAAACAGATTTCCAAAGAAAATGATTGGGAAGATGAGTTTCCAGCCAGAAAAACACGGAAGAAACCGAAGAAAAACAGCTATGAGGAGGATGACTGGGAAGATGAACCTCCCAAAGAAAAATCTCCTAAAGAAAAATCTCCCAAAGTGCGGAAACGGGCTTTGAAGGAAGATGACTGGGAGGATGGTATTCCAAGGGAAAAATCTTCTAAAATGCGGAAACGGACTTTGAAGGGAAACGACTGGGAAGATGATATTCCAAAGGAGAAACCTAAAGCTGAGACAAAAGTGAGTCAGGATACCAAGCCCATGGTAAAACCAGAGATTTCCCCAAAATTAGAACATACAGAAGAGAAAAAAGAAACGATACCGGAAGATGATTTTGAAGTAATTGATTTGGAGGATTTATAGAAAACGGGTAATTGAGTAAAAATGTATATTGAGATTGATTTTAACAGTGACGAGGCAATCTATATGCAGTTGCGCAATCAAATTATACTGGGAATAGCAACAAACCAGTACCAGGAGGGGCAGTCTCTTCCCTCTGTGCGCCAATTGGCAGAAAATATCGGCATTAACATGCATACTGTAAATAAAGCATATCATGTATTGAGGCAGGAAGGATTCATCCGCCTGGACAGGCGGAATGGAGCGGTCATTTTTCTGGAGGAAGATAAGAGCCGGGCAGTCCGGGAAATGAGAGAGAATCTGCAGGTGATTTTGGCAAAAGCAGTCTGCAAAAGTATTTCCAGAGAGGAAGTACACCGGCTGGTAGATGAAATATTTGATGAATATGGAATCTCAATGAAATAGTTTAACAGGAGGAATCTATGCATAAACAGTATACACCACAGGCAGGAAAAGCCCTGGAGCTGGCGGCAAAATTGTCAAAAAAGCTACAGCACCATTATGTGGGTACCGAACATATTCTGGCGGGACTGATACAGGAGGGAAGCGGCGTAGCGGCTCAGGTTTTGGCAGACAATCATGTGGATGAGAAAAAGCTGCTGGAGTTAATCGAAGAGCTGATTTCTCCCGGAGAGGGAACGGCTCTGCTGGATGGAGACGGATATTCCCCGAGAACCCAGAAAGTGTTTGCCACAGCAGAAAAGGAAGCAGAGCATTTCAGCAGTGAAGCAGTGGGAACAGAGCATTTGCTTTTGGCTGTGATGAAAGAAAATGAATCTGCTGCAGTGCGTCTTTTGAATACCATGGGCGCCAATCTGCAGAAAATATATGTGGACCTTTTGGTGGCTATGGGAGAGGAAGGCAGTTATTCCAGAGAAGAGCTGAAATCAGCCAAGGGAAGAAAGCGGAATTTGGAGTCAACCCCAGTGCTGGACCAGTATTCCAGGGATTTAACGAAATTGGCTTTGGAAGGAAAATTAGACCCGGTGATTGGACGGGAAGAAGAGATACGCCGTGTTATTCAGATTCTGAGCCGCCGGGGCAAGAATAATCCATGCCTGATTGGAGAGCCAGGAGTAGGCAAGACAGCTATTGCGGAAGGGCTGGCCCAGCAGATTTCTCTGGGGCTGGTGCCAGAGTCGGTTGCCGGAAAACGAGTGATTACCTTAGACCTTTCCAGCATGATTGCTGGTTCTAAGTATCGGGGAGAATTTGAGGAGAGAATCAAAAAAGTAATTCGAGAAGTGATTGGAGCAGGGAACATTCTGCTGTTTATGGATGAACTGCATACTATAATCGGAGCCGGCGGCGCAGAAGGCGCGATGGACGCTTCCAATATTTTAAAACCTTACCTTGCCAGAGGAGAATTTCAGATGATAGGGGCCACCACTGTGGAGGAATATCGGAAGTATATTGAGAGAGATGCAGCTCTGGAGCGGAGATTTCAGCCTATTATGGTGGAAGAGCCCACAGTGGAAGAAACCGTAGAGATTTTGAAAGGATTGCGAAGGTTTTATGAAAAACACCATCAGGTGGTGATTACGGAAGAAGGGCTGGAGGCGTCGGCTAAATTGTCCGACCGGTATGTTTCCGACCGCTTTCTGCCGGATAAAGCAATTGACTTAATGGATGAAGCGGCGGCAAAAGTGCGCCTGGAGGGGATAAAAACTTCCACCAGCCTGCAGGATATCAGAATTGAGATAAACCGTGTGACAGAAGAGATGGAAGAGGCCATTCAGAAAATGGAGATTAAAGAGGCCTCAGAGCTCCGCAAAGAGAAGGAAGCGCTGCAGGATGAGTATGAAAAACTGCAGAAGAAAATAAAGAAATCCATGAAACGCAAAAAGGCGGAAGTGGGAGAAAATGAAATTGCAGAAGTAGTAGCGCAGTGGACGAAAATTCCGGTAAAACGCCTTACAGAAGGAGAGACGGCGAAACTCCGCAGGCTGGAATCCGTGCTGCACAAACGAGTGATTGGCCAGGAAGAGGCAGTGAGCGCAGTGGCAAAATCTGTACGGCGGGGCAGAGTGGGCCTGAAAGACCCAGGCCGGCCCATTGGTTCTTTTCTGTTCTTGGGTCCTACCGGTGTAGGCAAGACAGAGATTTCCAAGGCTTTGGCGGAAGCCATGTTTGGCACAGAAGAAGCCATGATACGGGTGGATATGTCAGAATATATGGAAAAGCACAGCGTTTCCAAGATGATAGGTTCACCGCCGGGATATGTGGGCTATGAAGAAGGCGGACAGCTGAGCGAGAAAGTGAGAAGAAGCCCTTACTCTGTTATTTTGTTTGATGAGATTGAAAAAGCACATCCGGATGTCTTTAATATTCTGCTGCAGGTATTGGATGATGGACATATCACTGACGCTCAGGGAAGAAAAGTAGATTTCAAGAATACCATTATCATTATGACTTCCAATGCAGGAGCCCAATCTATTATTGAACCGAAAGCACTGGGATTTGCTTCCATAGATGACACGAAGCACAACTATGAGCGGATGAAAGGCAGTGTGATGGAGGAAGTCAGAAGAATTTTCAAGCCGGAGTTTTTGAACCGTATTGATGAGACTATTGTGTTCCACGCTCTGACAAAGGAAGATATGAAAAAAATTGTGACGCTTATGACGAAAACTTTGATTGAGCGGTGCAAGAGCCAGATGGAAATTGAGCTTCATATCACCGGAAGCGTCAAAAATTATATCGTGGAGGCGGCATATGAACCGAAATATGGCGCTCGTCCTCTGCGGCGGATGATTCAGAATAAGATTGAAGATGGACTGGCAGAGGAGATACTCTCTGGAAAAATAAAAAGAGGAGATACGGTGGAAGCATCCATACACAAAAAGGAAATTACTTTTGTCGTGAAAAAGGAAAAATAGCTGGTAAAACCATAAAATGTATTATATAATGACCATGGGAGTAATTTCTGTATGTCCATTGAGAACATGGAAAGAAAAGAAGAAGGACAAGATGTCAACAGGAGGATAAGAAAATGGCTGTAGTAGAAGAACTGATTCGTACAGAAAATAACGAGACCTTGAGTTTTGGAAATTACAGGCTGGATACGAAATCAAAAGTAGATAATTTTGAGTTTGGCGGTGATTTATATAAGGTCAAAACCTTCAAAGAGATTACGAAACTGGAGCGGAATGGGATGTTTGTGTATGAATCCGTGCCAGGAACCACAGTGAGTCAGCTTCATGTGACAGACAGCGGCGTTGATTTTAAGGTAGAGGGACCGGAGGACGCGCAGATTACGCTGGAGCTGGAGGAACAGTCTGAGTATGAAGTTACGGTGAATGGAGTGAATGCCGGACATATGAAGACAAATTTAGGCGGAAAGCTCAGTCTCAGTGTGGAGTTAAGTGAAGATACTCCGGTTGCCGTTCAGATTGAAAAGATTGGATAATGTTCCATGCAATTTTCTGCACAGACAGAAAGGATTGCGTTTGATAGAGTTGTAATGCATAAGGACATTCCAAAAGTCAGAGTGCGAGGGCTTTTGGAGTGTCTTTTTATCTTATAGGAAATACCTCTGGATTTCCTATAAGATAAAAAGCCCTCCGGGCAAGATGCGCACGCAAATGTAGAGGAAATATGTTGCTGACGCGACGCATTTGCGGCGCAGAATTTCGCAAAGCGAAATTCTTTCTTATCTTATAGGAAATTCCTCCGGATTTCCTATAAGATAAAAATAATATGCGCACTCGCACAAGAAGAAAATATTGCTTCGCAATTGTGCTCGGC